>JAODMV010000011.1 GCA_025464875.1 Arthrobacter sp.
AGATAATAATCAACCGGGGATGCAAACCGTGGGACGCCACGCCCGGGAATTTTTGGCCGGGGTGGAGGGAACTCGCGGATTAACGGGGGCGCTGAGCGCCTTCGGGGGTTTTTGGTGGATTTCCGGGGAACTTCCGGTGCCGTTCCGTTCCCGCCGCAGGAAGCCGCCGGGCGGCCCCGTGACGGAGATCACAGCCACTGGAGCCGTGACAAGATGAAGCCATGAGCATTCCGGCAATCGAACTGATGACAGGGCTGCGCTCCGGCCAGTCCACCTCGCCCCGCCTCACCTGGTACGGGCCGAACTCCGAGCGCGTTGAGCTCTCGGGCCGGGTGCTGGACAACTGGGTGGCCAAGACGAGCAACCTCCTGCAGGATGAACTGGACGCCGAGCCCGGAACCCGGCTGCGGCTGGACCTTCCGGCCCACTGGAAGTCAGTGATCCTTGCCCTGGCTGCCTGGCAGCTCGGCATGGAAGTGGTCTTCGACGACGCGGAGGCCGAACTGCTGGCCACCGCGGACCCCGCGTCCGGCGCGGCGGTGGGCGCCTTCGACGCCGTCCTGGCGGTAGCGCTGCCTTCGCTGGCCATGCGCTGGCAAGGCGAACTGCCCTCCGGCGTCGTGGATTACGCCGCTGAAGTGCGCTCCCACGGAGACGTGTTTCTGCCACACCGGGACCCTGAGGCCTCGCGGCGCGCGGTGCTGACCGCCACGCGGACAGCGCACACGCACGGTGAGCTGCTGGAGCGTTTCGCCGCTGCACACGAGGACGACATGCGGCTGCTAGTGCGGGCCGGGGACGGTCTCGAAGCTGCCCTCTCGCAGTCGCTGGGCGCGTGGAAGGGGAACGGATCCGTGGTGCTGGTGCACCCCGAGGTCGAGGTGACCCAGAAACTGCTCAGCGACGAACGCGTCCACGGACGCTGAGCCCCGCGGAGGTCCCGGGGGCCGTGCCGCGCTAGACGTGCGGGCCGGGCAGCCCGGGATCCTTGACGGACTGTTCCAGGGCCCCGGCTTCCTGCCTGGCGGAAGGCTGGCTGTGCGGAAGACGTTCGATGATCTCGTGGTCGCGGGAGAATTCCGGCTCTTCGTCGAGTTCCTTGTTGAAGACCAGGAAGCGGTAGGCGAAGAACCTCATGACCGTCGCCACCAGGATGCCGACGACGCCGGCGGCGAAGAGCATGTTCTTGTCGGTGATTCCGAAGCCGTACTTGGCGAGGGCCGTGAAACCGGTGGAGATGCCGATACCGATGCCGTTGATGAGGATGAACATCGCGAACTCGCGGGGCACATTGTCCTGGCGGCGGTGCCGGAAGGTCCAGAAACGGTTCGCGATCCAGGAGAAGACCGTGGCCACGCTGGCCCCGACGAAGCGGGCCTTGGCCTCGCTGTCCGTCATCGGGCCGTGCATCAGGAAGTACGTGAGCCCGTTGTCGATGACGAACGCGATACCCCCTACCGCGCCGAACTTGGCCAGTTCACGCCAGAACAGCGAGGCGAGTCCGCGGATGCGCTCAGTAAGTGTAGTAATCATGACCCTCCGTGGCCTGCTGGAACTCTCGGCCATCGGGCCAAGGACCTATTTTAGCGCCGAATTCCGGGAGCGCCCCCGGAACGGAAGCGGCCCGGCCCCCTCAGGCTGCGATCCGAGGCTGTGACGGCCCGGCCCGAAGCCGCCCAAATCCGGCTGGCTCCGGGGCTGTGCGGGGCAAAAGCCGGGAAACCGCGTGGCTTTCGGTAGGCTTGTCCTTGTGACTTTTCCAGTAATCGGCGTTGTTGGCGGCGGCCAACTTGCCCGCATGATGGCCCCAGCCGCCACCGCCCTCGGCTTCGAACTCCGTGTCCTGGCCGAGGCTGAAGACGTCTCTGCCGTCTCTGCCGTGGCCAATGCCCCGGTCGGTGACTACACCGATCTGGAGCATCTGCTCGAATTCTCCCGCGGCCTTGACGTGCTGACCTTCGACCATGAGCACGTCCCCACGGCGCACCTGCGCGCCCTGCTCGAGGCCGGCGTCAATGTCCATCCCGGCCCGGACGCCCTCGTCAACGCGCAGGACAAGCTCGTGATGCGCGCCGCCATCGACCGCCTCGAGCTCCCCAACCCCCGCTGGGCCTCCGTCGCCGACGTCGCGGAACTGATCGCCTTCGGGGAGGACATCGGATGGCCGGTGGTCCTGAAGACGCCCCGCGGCGGCTACGACGGCAAGGGTGTGCGGATCGTGTCCTCGGCCGAGGACGCCGCCGCATCATCGGACTGGTTCGACGCCATGTCCCCCCTTCTGGCCGAAGCCAAAGTGGAATTCAGCCGGGAGCTCTCGGCCATGGTCGCCCGGACCCCGGACGGCGAATCACGGGCCTGGCCGGTGGTGCACACCATCCAGGTCGACGGCGTCTGCGACGAAGTCATCGCCCCGGCCCTGGACATCCCCGTGGAGGTGGCCGCGGCGGCGGAGAACGCCGCGATCCGGATCGCCAACGAGCTCGGCGTCACCGGCGTCATGGCTGTTGAGCTCTTCGAGACACCGGGCGTGGGCGCCGGTTTCCTGGTCAACGAGCTCGCCATGCGCCCGCACAACACCGGGCACTGGACGCAGGACGGCTCTGTCACGAGCCAGTTCGAGCAGCACCTGCGCGCCGTCCTGAACCTGCCGCTCGGCGCCACGGACCTGCTCGGCCCCGTCGTCGTGATGAAGAACTTCCTCGGCGGCGACAACCAGGACCTGTTTTCCGCCTACCCGGCAGCCCTCGCCAGCGAGCCCGCGGCCAAGGTTCACTGCTACGGCAAGTCCGTTCGGCCCGGCCGGAAGATCGGCCATGTCAACCTCGTCGGGGCTTCCGCTGCCGACGTCGACTCGGTCAGGCAACGGGCCACGACGGTGGCCGACATCATCCGGAACGGCCGGGCCCAGACCGGCGCCGCGCCGGGAACTTTCGAGGAGACCGCATGAGCGCCAGCATTGACCCCAGCGACGCAGGAGCGCAGGGCGCCGGAACCCGGGCGGCCGGGCACAGGCCCGCAGCCCCGATCGTCGGCCTTGTCATGGGCTCGGACTCGGACTGGCCGGTGATGGAGGCCGCCGCCGAAGCCCTGGCGGAGTTCGGCATCCCGTTCGAGGCCGACGTCGTCTCGGCCCACCGCATGCCCCTTGAGATGATCAGCTACGGGCAGAGCGCGCACGAGCGCGGCCTGCGCGTCCTCATCGCCGGCGCGGGCGGCGCCGCGCACCTTCCCGGCATGCTCGCCTCCGTTACCCCGCTGCCCGTGATCGGCGTCCCGGTGCCGCTGAAGACCCTCGACGGCATGGACTCGCTGCTGTCCATCGTGCAGATTCCCGCCGGCGTGCCGGTCGCCACGGTCTCCATCGGCGGCGCACGCAATGCGGGCCTCCTGGCGGTGCGGATGCTAGCCTCGGGCAGCGACGACCTGGCAGCCCGGCTGAGGTCCGCTCTCCTGGACTTTGCCCAGGAGCTCAACGATGTCGCCACCCAGAAGGGCGCGAACCTGCGGCACAAGGTGAGCGAAGTGTTCTCCGGTGGAAGCGCCATTACCCGGGGCAGTGGTTAAGGATCACCATATGACCAACAGTTACGCGGCCGCCCGGCAGCACACCCAGCGGCCCAGGCCGCAGTCCCGACAGGCCCCGACGGACCCGGTACGGTACCCCTCGGGCGCGCCTGCCCCGGTCCTGACCAAGCGCGCATTCGTCCTGATCCTGATGACGCTGCTGGTGCCCGGCAGCGCCCAGACGGTCGCGGGCAGCCGCCGGCTGGGAAGGACCGCTCTCCGGGTCACCTTTACGGTCTGGACGCTGGCCCTCCTGGCGATCGTCCTCCTCCTGACGAGCCGGTCGACGCTGATCAACATCCTGACCAACCCCGTTACCTCGCTCCTGCTGGTCATCGGACTCACGGCACTCGCCATCGGCTGGGCCGCCCTGTTCATCAACACCCTCCGGCTGATCCGGCCGGTGCTGCTCGCCCCCGGAATACGCCCCGTCGTCGTTGCCGCCCTGGTCCTGGCCATGGTCCTGGGCAGCGGCTCCCTGGGCTACGCGGCCTATCTGCTCAACGTCAGCCGCGACGCCATCGGCAACATCTTCTCCTCCGGCCCCACCATGGAACCCTCGGACGGCCGGTACAACTTCCTGATGATGGGCGGCGACGCCGGAGCGGACCGCACGGGCCGCCGGCCGGACAGCCTCTCGGTCATCAGCGTCGACGCCAAGACCGGCGACACCGCCATCATCTCGGTCCCCCGCAACCTCCAGAACGCGCAGTTCAGCGAAGACTCCCCCATGCGCTCGGTCTATCCCGACGGCTACGACTGCGGCGACGCCTGCCTGATCAACGCCATCAACACCGAAGTCACCAACGAACACCAGGACCTCTACCCCGGCGTGGCCGACCCGGGAGCGCAGGCAACGCTCGAGGCGGTATCCGGAACCCTTGGCATCAAGGTCCAGGCCTACGTGCTCGTGGACATGGAGGGCTTCGCCAAGCTCATCGACGCCATGGGCGGCATCCGGATCAAGGCCGGCGGCTGGGTCCCCATGAGCGGGGACATGGTCGATGAGGTCAACGGCATCCACGGCATGCCCCTTGGCTGGATCCCCGCCGGAGTGCATAACCTGAACGGTTACCACGCCCTCTGGTACGGCCGTTCCCGTGAGTTTGTGGACGACTACGCCCGCATCCAGCGGCAGCAGTGCGTCCAGCAGGCGATGCTGAAGCAGCTCGATCCTGCCACCCTGCTGTCCAAGTTCGAGGACATCGCGAAGGCCGGCACCAAGGTCGTTGACTCGAATGTCTCCTCCAGCCAGCTCGGCAGCTTCATGGACCTGGCCATGAAGGCCAAGGGCAAGGAGGTAAGCCGCTTGACCATCGGGCCGCCGGACTTCGACACCTCGTTCTCCACGGTCCCGGACTTCGATCTCATCCACGAGCGGGTGCGCCAGGTCCTGGCGGGCCCCTCCGCCGGCGCAGCCGATGACACGGTCCGGCAGCCGGGGACGGCACCCGGGCCGCTCTCCGCCGCCGGGACGGCGCCAGGCGCGCGGCCCGCACCGTCCCCAGCATCGGACTTCACCCCCGTGACCACCACCCCCGAGGGTGAACTGATCACCGTGGAGATGCTCAACGAGTTCAAGCGCCAAGGCGACGAACAGTCGATCCGCAACCTGGTCGCCACCAACGGCCAGTGCGCGCCGGCCTAGACGAGCGCCGTCGAGTGCCAGACCAGACTTCATTCACCAGATAGGGACCACGGCAGTGTACGAACTCGAGAACGTCCTCCGGCCCTACGCCTGGGGTTCCACGACCGCCATAGCCAGGCTGCTCGGCAGGCCCGCCTCCGGCGGCCCCGAGGCCGAGTTGTGGATCGGCGCCCACCCCGATTCCCCCTCCGTGGCCCTGTCCTCGGCCGGCGGACGGACGGCTGGTGCGCACGCGGCCGGAGCAGACGGGGACGGCCGCCACGCCCTCGACGAGCTGATCGCCGGGGACCCGGAGCACTACCTGGGCCGCGAAAGCGTGGCCGGCTTCGGCCCGCGCCTGCCGTTCCTGCTCAAGGTCCTGGCCGCCGCAAGTCCGCTGTCCCTGCAGGTGCACCCGACCCTCGAACAGGCCCGGGAGGGCTTCGCCCGGGAGGAGGCCGCCGGCGTCGACCGTTCCGCGGCGGAGCGCAACTACAAGGACGACAACCACAAGCCGGAAATGATCTTCGCGCTGACGCCCTTTGAGGCGCTGTGCGGATTCCGGCCCGCGGCTGAGTCCCGCGCTGTCTTCGAACTCCTAGCCGCGGACTTCGAACTCGCCGGACTTGAGCTTCCCCCGCTGCTTCCCCTCCTGCTGGAGGACCTGGCGCAGCCGGACGAGCACGCCGCCCTGCGTGCTGCCTTCGAGCGGCTGATCGCCGGCGGCGAGGACGTCTCCGAGGCCACGGCCGCGATAGTCGCCGCCCTCGTCTCAGGGGCTCCGATGGCACCCCACCAGGCGGAGCTTTCCACCGTCGTCAACCTTAACGGGCAATACCCCGGTGATCCGGGCGTGCTGATCTCGCTGCTGCTGAACCGGATTTCCCTGGCCCCGGGCGAGGCGGTGTACCTGCCGGCCGGCAATGTGCATGCCTACCTGAACGGCCTGGGCATCGAAGTCATGGCGTCCTCAGACAATGTGCTCCGCGGCGGGCTGACGCCCAAGTTCGTGGACGTGCCGGAACTGCTCAGGACCATCGCCTTCGAGGCCGTCGGCGTGCCGATGCTCCAGGCCGAAACGACGCTGCTGGGCCAGGAAGTCTTCCGTCCGCCGTTCCAGGAATTCCAGCTCCAACGCGTCGAGCTGGAGCCCGGCGCCGAGCCCGTTCCGCTGGTCCAGGCCGGTGCCGCCGTTCTTCTGGTGGTCTCCGGATCCGTCCTCCTCGACTCCCCCAAAGGTGACCTGCAGCTGGGCCGCGGCGCCAGCGCCTTCCTGCCCGCGGCCGAGGCTCCGGTCAACGTGCACGCCGTCTCCGGCGCCACCGAAACCGCCCTGGCCTTTGCCGTGACCACCGCTTTGAAGGCCTGAACCGTGGACTACTTCTTGCAGAGCCCGCACTGGGCCGACTTCCAACGCGCGCTGGGCCGGACGGTCCATGAGCAGTCGGGACCGGGCTGGAGCTTCCTGGCCGTCGAGGAAACGAACCCGGCCGGGAAGCTGCTCTACGCTCCCTACGGCCCGGTGGCCGCCTCGCTGGAGGCGTTCGACGCGGCGCTGGCGGCGCTGACGGAACTGGCCCGCGCGTGCGGGGCGGTGTTTGTCCGGATTGAGCCGGTCAGCGCCGGCTTCGGGGCTAGCGACGCGGGCGCCGCGCTGCGCCGCCGGGGCCTGCAGCCCGCACCGGTGAACCAGCAGCCCGAACTGAGCTGGATCGTGGATCTGGACCGCGACTTCAAGGACGTCCTGGCGGAGATGAAGCCGGTCAACCGCAACCTCTACCGGAATATCCATAAGAAGGGCGTGACGTTCCGCTCCAGCCAGGATCCCGCCGAGGTGGCCGTGCTCCTGGAATTCCTTCATATGACGGCAGCGCGCAACGGCTTCAAGCCCCAGAGCGATGAGTATCTGAGCCAGGTGGCCCGCTCGCTGATGCCCGCCGGCGCCGCCACGCTCTTCCTCGCCGAACTGGAGGGCAAGCCCATCGCCGCCGCCCTGGCCTACGATTCGGCGGATACCCGCACCTACGCCCACGCCGCCCTCGATGACACGCACCGGAAGCTGAGCGCCGGGATCCCCCTGCTGGTCACCTTGATCGCCGATGCCCAGGAGAAGGGCCTCCAGCACGTGGACCTCTGGGGCGTGGCGCCCGAGGGCCAGCCGGAGCACAAGTGGGCCGGATTCACCGCGTTTAAGAAGTCGTTCGGCGGCCGCGCGGTCGCGTACCCGGGAACGTGGGACCTGCCCGTGAAGAAACTGCGCTACGGAGCCTACGAACTGGCCCGCAAGCTAAGGGACACGCTCAGAGCCCTGCGCGGCTAGGCCCTATCCCCACGCCCGGCGCCCGGCGCCCGGCGCCGAGCGGACACTTGGCGCCCCGGAATCGCGGTCTTGGGGGCCCCAAGTGTCCGCTCGCGCGGTCAGGCGTGGCCCGGACTGTGGAAAACCCGATCCGGGGGTTCCGAACCGGCGAAACTGGAGCATGCCCCGCCTGCCCCTGCCGCCGGACCTCCTTGCCGGCTCCTTCACGGCCGCTGCTGCGGACGACGCGGGGCTGAGCCGGAAACGCACACGCCGGCCGGACGTCTACATCCCGTCCCGCGGGATCAGGATCCCCGCCGGGGCTCCCGACGGCGCGGCGGCGCACCTGCGCGCCTTCACCGCCCTCGACGCCGGGTCGATCATCACACATCACTCCGGCGGCGCGGTCTGGGAGGTGAGTCTGCCGTCATGGCTGCGGCAAGACTGGCGGATCCACGTGGCCAGGGACCGCACCGGCAGCAAACCCCGGCGGCTCAACGTCGTCGGGCACCGCCTGACCTTCCTCGCCGGCGAGGTCGTCACCGTGAACGGGCTGCGCGTCACCTCGCCGGCCCGGACCTGGCTGGATCTGGCGTCGGTGCTGAGCCCGGACGAACTGGTGGCGGCCGGCGACTCGATCGTCGTCGAACACGGCCCGGAATTTCCGGCACCGCGCGTTGCCTTGGCCTCGCTGGCTGCGTTGCAGCGGATGGTCTCGGCGCATCCGGGCATGCGCGGAGTTCGGACCGCGCGTGCGGCGCTGGCCGATATCCGGGTGGGGGCCGATTCCCCGCAGGAGACGCAAATGCGGCTCATCCTGTGCCGGGCCGGACTGGGCGAGCCCGTCCTGAACTACGTCGTCCGCAACGGCCGGGGCGGGCCCGCCGTCTGGCCTGACGCGGCCTACCCGGAGCACCGGATCGCCTTGCAGTACGACGGCGCACACCACGGGGATCCCCGGCAGTACCGGCTCGACATCCGGCGCCAGGCGGAGACCGAACGCCTGGGCTGGCGGGAGATCAGGGTTTCGAAGGAGGACTTGGACGGAGACCGCCCGTTCCTCATCGAAAAGGTCCGCGCCGCATTGGGCCGCCAAGAACAGCGCGAACGTACAGTTGGGGCCCCGAATCGGATCGATCCGAGGCCCCAACTGTACGTTCGCGCTACCTGACGGGGAAGCTAGCTCTTGCGGGCGTAGCCTTCCCACTTGCTGGCCTGGTGCTCGCCGTCCACGAAGCGGATCGTGCCGGACTTGGAGCGCATCACGATGGACTGTGTGAGGACCTTGTCCTTGGAGTAGCGAACGCCCTTGAGGAGGTCGCCGTCGGTGATGCCGGTGGCGGCGAAGTAGCAGTTGTCGCTCGAGACGAGGTCGTTGGTGGAGAGCACCCGGTCGAGATCGTGGCCGGCGTCGATGGCTTTCTGCTTCTCGTCATCGCTCGTGGGCCACAGCCGGCCCTGGATCACGCCGCCGAGGGACTTGATGGCGCAGGCCGCCACGATGCCTTCCGGTGTTCCGCCGATACCCATGAGGGCATCGACCCCGGTGCCGGCGCGTGCGGCGGCGATGGCACCGGCGACGTCGCCGTCCATGATGAACTTCGTGCGGGCGCCGGCCTCGCGGATTTCCTCCACGAGCGGGCGGTGACGGTCGCGGTCCAGGATCATCACGTTGAGCTGGTTGACCTTGACGCCCTTGGCCTTGGCGATGAGGTGCAGGTTCTGCTTGACCGGCAGGCGCAGGTCAACCATGTCGGCCGCTTCCGGGCCGGTCACGAGCTTCTCCATGTAGAACACGGCGGAAGGGTCGAACATGGAGCCGCGCTCGGCCACCGCCAGGACGGCCAGGGCGTTGTTGATGCCGAGGGCGGTCAGGCGCGTGCCGTCGATCGGGTCGACGGCGACGTCGCACTCGGGCCCGGTGCCGTCGCCGACACGCTCTCCGTTGAAGAGCATCGGGGCTTCGTCCTTTTCGCCCTCGCCGATGACAACGACACCGTTGAAGTGCACGGTCTGCAGGAACGAGCGCATGGCGTCGACGGCGGCGCCGTCGGCCTTGTTCTTGTCCCCGAAGCCAACCCAGTGGCCACCGGCAATGGCCGCGGCTTCGGTGACACGGACCAGTTCCAGTGCAAGGTTGCGGTCAGGCTCGTCGATCCCGACGGCGAGCGAGGGGGAAAGCGTGGAGTACTTCTGGGACATCGGCGCTTGTGTCACGTGAACCTCTTCTTCGAGTGGCGATCATTGAACCCGTACGGCCGGGTGGAACCGTCGCGGTGCTTCGTCTGATACTGATCATAGTCGCGGCAGCATCTTCAGGACATTGGATGACGACGCCGTGAAGCACGTCACCCCCGCGGCCGGCCGGCCCTGCCGACTGTGAGATCGGCACCCTCATGGGCGAGTATAGAGGGGTGAGTGAATTGCAGGACAGGTCCCCCGCCCAAGGTTCCGCGGCCGGCGGAGCCGCCCCGGAAACGACGGCCGCATCCGGCCAGCCGAAGCCCGTTCTTGCCGCCGCAGCGGCGAAACGGGCGAACGCGTCCGTGATCGGCATGATCATTGCCCTGGCCGTGAGCATCGCCGCTTTCCTGCCCATCGTCCTGATGAACCCGGCGCCGAAGTCCGACGGCTACCGGCCCGACGTCAATGTCAGCGCCGTTGCGCAGAACGCCGCGGGTGTGGCTGGATTCACACCCGCGGCCCCGGAACCCGGCGACACATTCCGCGCCAATTACGCCCGCTGGGAATCCGGTACAGCCAGCGGAGTGGCCACATGGGAGGTCGGCTACCTCACCCCCAAGGAGTCCTTCATCGGGCTGGTGCAGACGCGCCAGCCCAACCCCACCTGGCTGCTGCAGCAGACGAACAACGCCCCGGTGACCGGAACGCGGAACGCCGGCGGTCTGGACTGGGAACTGCGCGACAGCGGCAAGGGCGAGAAGAGCATGGTGCTCGTCCACCGCGGCACCACCGTCATCCTGACCGGGACGGCGCAGCTGGACGAGTTCTCGGTGCTGGCAGCCGCCGTCGTGAAGTCCCTGGACAGCAGCCCGGAAGCAACAGTTTCGCCCTCCGCC
Source organism: Arthrobacter sp. (assembly GCA_025464875.1). Taxonomy (GTDB): domain Bacteria; phylum Actinomycetota; class Actinomycetes; order Actinomycetales; family Micrococcaceae; genus Arthrobacter. The sequence continues at coordinate 10,571 of JAODMV010000011.1, forward strand.
ACGCCTTCCCCGTAAAGTGGGCCCGTGGCCACTTATCTGACTCCTACTCTTGCCTGGCGCCGTCTCCGCGAAGGCAACGACCGTTTCGTGTCCGGGGAATCCCTCCATCCGAACCAGGACGCCTCCCGCCGCTCCTCGCTCGTGGAGCACCAGCACCCCTTCGCCGTGATCTTCGGCTGCGCGGACTCCCGGCTCGCCGCCGAGATCATCTTCGATCTGGGCCTGGGCGACGCCTTCGTGGTCCGCACGGCCGGGCAGGTGATCGACGACGCCGTCCTGGGCTCGCTCGAATACTCCATCAGCGTGCTGGGCGTGCCGCTGATCGTCGTGCTCGGACATGACAGCTGCGGCGCCGTCATCGCCACCAAGTCGGCCGTCGACACGGGGCAGATGCCCGTCGGGTTCATCCGCGACCTGGTGGAACGCATCACCCCCTCGGTGCTGACCGCGCGGCGCAACGGCCAGGAAGACGTCAACGACATGGTGGTGGAGCATGTCAAGCAGACCTCGCAGCGCCTGGTGGACAGTTCCCGTGTGATTTCCGCCGCAATCGACAGCGGCCGGGCAGCGGTGATCGGGCTCTCCTACCGGCTGGCCGAGGGCAGGGCGGACCTGGTTTCCGGAATCGGCGAACTCTAGGGCACCGGCCGGCGGTCCGAGGGCCGCGGTTCACGGTTTTCGATGCAGGGCCCGATCGTCCTAAGCTAACCCCATGACTTCCACTGAAGAATTCCGCATTGAACATGACACGATGGGCGAAGTTCGCGTCCCGGCGAAGGCCCTGTACCGCGCCCAGACGCAGCGTGCAGTAGAGAATTTCCCGATCTCCGGCAAGACCCTTGAACGCGCCCACATCGAGGCCCTCGCGCGCGTCAAGAAGGCTGCGGCCCAGGCCAACGCAGAACTGGGAGTGCTCGACGACGAGTTGGCCCAGGCGATTGCCGCCGCCGCCGATGAGGTTGCTGCCGGGAAGTACGACGGCGACTTCCCCATCGACGTCTTCCAGACGGGCTCCGGCACGTCTTCCAACATGAACACCAACGAGGTCCTCGCCGAGCTCGCCTCCCGCGCCCTCAAGGCCGCCGGCAGCGACAAGGTGGTCCACCCGAACGACCACGTCAACGCCTCGCAGTCCTCCAACGACGTCTTCCCCACCTCGGTCCACGTGGCCGCCACGTCCGCGCTGATCAATGACCTCATTCCGGCGCTCGGCTACCTGGCGGACTCGCTGGAGCGCAAGGCCGTCGAGTTCAAGGACGTCGTCAAGTCCGGCCGCACGCACCTCATGGACGCCACCCCCGTGACGCTGGGCCAGGAGTTCGGCGGCTACGCCGCCCAGGTCCGTTACGGCATCGAGCGCATCAATGCCTCCCTCCCCCGCGTCGCCGAGGTCCCGCTGGGCGGCACCGCCGTCGGCACCGGCATCAACACCCCCGCCGGGTTCCCGGAGCGCGTCATCGAGCTGCTCGCAGCCGACACCGGCCTGCCGCTGACCGAGGCCCGCAACCACTTCGAGGCCCAGGCCAACCGCGACGGCCTGATCGAGGCCTCCAGCCAGCTGCGCAACATCGCGATCTCCTTCATGAAGATCAACAACGACCTGCGCTGGATGGGCTCCGGCCCCAACACCGGCCTGGGCGAAATCGCCATCCCGGACCTGCAGCCGGGCTCCTCGATCATGCCCGGCAAGGTCAACCCCGTCATCTGTGAGGCCTCCATCATGGTGGCCGCCCAGGTCATCGGCAACGACACCGCCATCGCCTGGTCCGGCACCAACGGCGCCTTCGAACTGAACGTCGGCATCCCCGTCATGGCCGCCAACCTGCTGGAGTCCATCCGCCTGCTGGCGAACACCAGCCGGGTCATGGCCGACAAGATGATTGACGGCATCACCGCCAACGTCGAGCGCGCCCGCTTCCTCGCCGAGGCGTCTCCGTCCATCGTCACCCCGCTGAACAAGTTCATCGGCTACGAGAACGCCGCCAAGATCGCCAAGAAGGCCGTGGCCGAGGGCCTGACCATCCGCGAGACCGTTGTGGCCATGGGGTTCCTGGAGCGCGGCGAACTGAGCGAAGAGCAGCTGGACACCGCCCTGGACGTCATGTCCATGACCCGCCCGCCGCACCTGGCGGAATCAACAGGTGTGACCAAATAGCTCGGACGGAGCAGCCCTAGGGCCACTACGACGGCGGCCGGCACCTTTCCCAGTGAAAGGCGCCGGCCGCCGTCGTGTGGTGCCTAGACTGGACCCTGTCCCCCGGCAGCACGCCGCTCCTCCGCCGTGTAGGCCGCCGCCGCCGAAGCGTCCGCCAGGCTGGCACCGCCGATGCGCGCCTCGCGCAGCCGTCGGGTCTTCGCTGACTGGACGGAGAAGGCCGCGTCCACGTTGCCGGCCGCGTAGGTCAGGGCGTCTTCGGCCCGGATGCCGAGGTCGCGGGCCGTCAGCACGGCATCCTGGTTGGCGCCAAGATACGTGAACTGCCAGCCCCACTGGCTCTGCTGCCGCTCGACCAGCGCCTTCACCATGGCGCCGTTGGCTTCGCGCGAGGAGTTCTCGTGGCCGTCGGTCAGGATTGCCACGAGCACGGTGCCGGGGCGCTCGTCTTCCGGGAGCCCCGCCAGCTCGGCGCCGGCTTCCCCGATCAGCCGCACCATGGCATCGTGCAGGGCCGTCATGCCCCGGGGCCGCAGGTCCAAGGGCGGCACGTCCTGGATGTCCACCGAGGCATACACCCGCTCATAGCTGTCATCGAACTGCGCCAGGGACAGCTTGCATCTGCCGGCCACGGACTGCTGGTCGCGGACAAAGGCCGCGAACCCGCCCACGGTGTCGTCGGCGATGGCGCTCATCGATCCGGAGCGGTCCAGTAGGACGTATACGTGCGTGAGCGATGAGTCTGTCATGCTTCCCCATTTCCGGCGCGGGCGCGTCCCGAGCCGATTAATCCGTGCCGATTAATTCGTGCCAGTTAATTCGTGCCAGTTAATCCGTGCCAGTTGGTTCCAGCGGAGGGCTGGACAGGGACAGGCTACGGCCGGGCACCGACAATAAGGCCGGATCACGCAACTTTGCACTTATTTTGCTTCAGTGCAAAGATTCACTATATGACGAACAGTGCAACTATTGAGGGCGGCCTCCGCGAGCGGAAGCGCGCTGCGACCCGGGCCGCGATCACCGGGGTCGCGCGTACCCTCACGGCCGGGCGCGGCCTCAACGGCTACACCGTGGAGGAGGTCTGTGAACGGGCCGGCATCTCCCGCCGGACGTTCTTCAACTATTTCCCCTCCAAGGAAGACGCCATCATCGGGCACGTCGCCGACGAGCTCCCGGCCGAGATTTTCGAAGACTTCATCCGCGGCGGTGAAGCCACCCCGGACGGCGAGATTTCCCCGAACCTCTTCCAGGACCTGGTCACCCTGTTACTCCGCCTGTCCGAACGGATGAGTTCCTCCGAGGAGGAAACCCGCCAGCTGATCGGCGTCATCCAGAAGGAACCGCAGCTGATGCTCAAGATCATCGGCGCCTCGGACGAACGCGAGGCCGATTTTTCCCGGATGCTTGCTGCCCGCGAAGGCGTCGCCCCCGACCATCCGGTGGTCCGCATGGCGGTGGTGCTGCTGGCCAGCATCAGCCGCAAAAGCAGCATGGCCTATTTCTCCGAAGGCAACACCCGCCCGCACAAGGAGCTGCTGCTGGAAAACATCGCAGCCGCCCGCGCGCTCTTCTCCCTGCCCTGTGACCTCTCCCCGTCGCCCTCCCCCGAAGGACCCCAATGAGCACCGCCGTACGCACCAAGCCGGCCGCCGAACCGCTGCTGCTGACCCAGAAACGCATCTGGATCATCTTCTCCGCCCTGATCGCCGGCATGCTGCTCTCCAGCCTGGACCAGACCATCGTGTCCACGGCCATGCCCACGATCGTCGGCAAGCTCGGCGGCGTGGAACACCAGGCCTGGATCACCACCGCCTACCTGCTGGCCACCACCGTCGTGATGCCGATCTACGGCAAGTTCGGGGACATCCTGGGCCGGCGGAACCTGTTCCTCATCGCGATCGGCTTGTTCACCCTCGCCTCGGTGGGCTGCGCCTTCGCCACCGACTTCTGGGGCTTTGTGATCTTCCGCGCCCTCCAGGGCCTGGGCGGCGGCGGGCTGATGATCCTCTCGCAGGCCATCATCGCCGACATCGTCCCGGCCAAGGAGCGAGGCAAGTACATGGGCCCGCTGGGCGCGATCTTCGGCCTCTCCGCCGTCGCCGGGCCCCTGCTGGGCGGCTTCTTCGTGGACCACCTCACCTGGGAGTGGGCCTTCTACATCAACATCCCGATCGGCGTCGCGGCGTTCATCATCGCCTGGTTCACGCTCACGCTGCCGAACAAGAAGGCCGAAAAGCGCATCGACATCCTCGGCGTGCTGCTCCTGTCCGCGGCCACAACCTGCCTGATCTTCTTCACGGACTTCGGCGGCAAGAAAGACGAAGGCTGGGATTCGCCGCTGACCTGGATGTTCGGCGCCGGCATGGTTCTCTCGGCCGCCGCCTTCGTGGCCGTCGAGCGCAGGGCCGAGGACCCGATCATCCCGCTGGGCCTGTTCAAGAACCGGATTTTCGTGAATTCCACGGCAATCGGCTTCACCCTGGGCCTGGGCATGTTCGCCGCGATCGCCTTCGTCCCGACCTTCCTGCAGATGTCCTCGGGCACCTCGGCGGCCGAGTCCGGCCTGCTGATGCTGCCGATGATGGTGGGCCTGATGGGCACCGCCATCTACTCCGGCATCCGTATCTCCAAGACCGGCAAATACAAGATGTTCCCGATCCTGGGGGCGTCCCTGACCATGGCCGCCATGCTCTGGCTCACCACCCTCACGGCCGCCACCCCGATCTGGGTCATCTGCGTCCAGCTGCTCGTGTTCGGCGCCGGCCTGGGCCTGATCATGCAGGTCATCGTCCTGGTGGTGCAGAATTCGGTGCCCGCCGAGCAGATCGGCACGGCAACGAGCACCAACAACTACTTCCGCGAGGTCGGCGCGTCCCTGGGCGTCGCGGTCTTCGGCTCCATCTTCACGACCCGCCTCTCCGAGTCGCTGACCACGGCCTTCACCGGCGCCGGGGCCTCGGCCGAACAGGCCTCGCAATCCACCCGGACGCTGGACCCGGAGGCCCTCAGCCAACTGCCCGAACAGCTCAAGGACGCGATCGTCAACGCCTATGCCGACTCCTTGGCCCCCGTGTTCTGGTACCTGCTGCCGTTCCTGGGCGTTGCCCTGATTCTGGCGCTGACCCTGAAGCAAATCCCGCTTTCCGACACCGCCGGCATGGTGGCCCGGGGCGAGGCGGTCGGCGGCGAGGAAGCCGAGCGGCTCGAGGCGGAACGGCATGAAGGACGCGCCACGGCCAACGGGCACGGGGACGGGCACGACGACGAACTGAGCCGCCTGCGCGGCTGACCGCCGCCCGGTGCCGGGCGGCGGCGCGAAACGCCGCCCCGGAACCCGTTGCAGGGACGCCGCAACCATTGGGGGTGCGGCGTCCCCGCGCCGGCCGGCCGATGCGGCCCAAGTCACCGCTGGAAGTGCGCGGGCCCTTCGGGCCGGGCGGCCCGCTCGACCGCCTCCCGATGGCCGGGCATGAGCTCGGGGACATCTTCCCGCCCGAACCAGCCCACGGCCAGGGATTCCTCGTCGTTCACCCGTGCCCGGCCGGATACGTACCGGCAGCGGAACACGAGCGTCAGGTACTGGCAGGCGTCGCCGTTGGGGTAGGTGACCGACCCCGCCGCGTCCACCGAAACGAGCCGCTCGGCAACAGCTACCACGCCGGTCTCCTCCAGAATCTCGCGCAGCAGCCCCGGGGCCGGTTCCTCTCCGGGCTCCAGGATGCCCGCGATAAGCCCCCAGCGGCCGTTGTCCGCCCGCTGCCCGAGCAGGACCCGGCCGTCGCCGTCGAACACCACGCCCCTTACCGACGGAATCCAGAGGCTCTCGTGGCCGATCTTTTCGCGCAGCTTGAGGATGAACTCGGGTGTCGCCATGCGGCCAGCCTAGCCGCCGTCGGCCCCGTCAGGAGGCCGGGAGCAGCAGCATGGCGGCGGCGCTGCCGGCGAGCATGAAGGGCCCGAAGGGGATGCTCGATTTCAGTGTTCCGCGCCGCGCGGCAAGGAGGCCCAGGCTCCAAAGCCCGCCGAACACGAACGCCGCAGCGGTGCCTGCCACAACGTGCGGCCAGCCCAGGAACCCCAGGTACATTCCCAGGACCCCGGCCAATTTCACATCGCCAAACCCCATGCCCGGCGGATAGACGGCCCGGAGGAGGAAATAGAACAGCCAGAGCGCCCCTCCCCCGGCCACAACGCGCAGCCCCGGCACGCCGAAGAGCCCGGCGCCGCCGCCGGGCGTGGCCGCAGGGGCGACGCCCAGGAACGCCTGGCTCGCGGCGGCGCCGAGCAGGAGGACCCCCGCGACCGCATAGGAGGGAAAAACTATCCGGTTCGGCAGCAGGTGGTGCCGGACGTCGATGACGGTGAGCCGGACGGCCATGACCGCAAAATACGCGCAGGCGGCAAGCACCAGCCAGAAGGCCGGGCTACCGGCCGCTCCGAGTTCGCCAAGTCGTTGGATCACCCTCGGATGCTACTGGATATTCCCCCGGCCGGGGCCGGCTCCGCGCGTAAACTGTGGATATGGCCGCATGGGACAGCAGGAACCGGCGTGAGCCGCGCACGCCCGGGGATCCCGCGGAGCGGGCGGCCGCGTTCCGGAACCTGTGCCGCTCCTCGCCCTGGAAGTGGCAGTCGCTGCGGTTCGAATACCTCGACCGGCCCGTTCCCGACTCTTCCCCGGCCGCCGCCGGAGACGACGTGGCACCGGATCTGGTCCGGGCCTGGCTGCGACGCCCCGGCGCCCTCCGGCTGGAGACCGCCGACGGGCTGGTCCTCCACAGCACCACCGGCATCAATGATTCGCGGGACGGCCTCTACGTCAGTTCCACCCGGAAATCCTGGCTTCTCCCGCCGCAGCTGGTCACCCCGGTCTACGACGGCGGCGGCCTGGTCCGGCGCCGTCCGGAGGCCGCCTACGGCGAACCCTGCTTCGGCAACGGCCGCTTCGCCGCCGCCCTGGACCCCGTGGAGCTGGCAGGGAACGCCCCGGTCCCCCTCGAATTCCCGCATTCCAATGCGGTGGAACTGGGACCCATCACCGAGGTCGACCACGAGGGCCGGCCCGCGCTGGAAACCACCGCCAGCCCCAACCCGGGCTACCGCCCCGCCGATCCCGACGCGCCGCTCTGCCGGCCGGGACGCACCCTGCTGCGGGTCGACGCCGGCACCGGCGTCTGCGTCGCAAGCCGCTGGCTGGAGGATGAGCCCGCCGGGTACGGCCACTACTTGCGGCTCCTGGCCGTGGACGAGTACATGCTGGACGACCTGTTCCTGGCCGAGTCCATGAACCTCACCGACGTGCGCCGGCACATCAGCTGGGACGTGCCGAGGGACGCCGGCCCGGTCGCTTGACGCCTGCTCCCCCGCTCGTCGCCCTCGCACGTCACCGCCGCCCGTTGCGCCGGTCCCGACGGCAAGGGTCCGTCGCAGTTGTGCCTGAGGGCCGGAATTGGGGCTTTTTGATCGGAGCCTGCCAGCGCTCAGAATGCGTCCACAACGATCATCTGATGTGCCAGGCACCGGAAGTCCAGGTGGGCCCCGGCGCTGACAACGCCGACTGCCTCGCCTACGCACACGGTTAGCCCTAGGCGGGTCAGCAGGCCGAGCAGGGCGGCCGGGCCGGCCTATCCGCCGCAGGCGGTGAAGCCTAGATCTGCGCCCCCTCGAGCAGCTCGGTCACCAGGGCCGCAATCGGTGATCGCTCCGAGCGGGTGAGGGTGATGTGGCCGAAGAGCGGATGCCCCTTCAACGTCTCGACGACGGCGGCCACGCCGTCGTGCCGGCCGACCCGCAGGTTGTCCCGCTGGGCGACATCGTGGGTCAGCACGATCTTCGAGTTCTGGCCGATCCGGCTCATCACCGTCAGCAGCACGTTCTTCTCCAGGGATTGCGCCTCGTCCACGATCACGAAGGCGTCGTGCAGCGAGCGCCCGCGGATGTGGGTCAGCGGCAGAACCTCGAGCATGCCCCGGTCCATCACCTCCTCCACGACTTCCTGGCTGACCAGCGCACCGAGGGTGTCGAAGACAGCCTGTGCCCACGGATTCATCTTTTCGGCCTCGGAGCCGGGCAGGTAGCCCAGTTCCTGGCCGCCCACGGCGTACAGCGGCCGGAACACGATGACCTTGCGGTGCTCCCTCCGCTCCAGGACGGCCTCGAGCCCGGCGCACAAGGCCAGCGCCGACTTGCCGGTGCCGGCGCGGCCGCCGAGGGACACGATGCCCACGCACGGGTCCATCAGGAGGTCGATCGCGAGCCGCTGCTCGGCCGATCGCCCGTGCAGCCCGAAGACGTCGCGGTCCCCCTTCACCAGGCGGACCTGCTTGTCCGGCCCCACCCGGCCCAGGGCCGAACCGCGGCCGGACAGCACCACCAGGCCGGTGTTTGTCGGCATTTCGGCGGCTGCCGGGAGAAAGACCGGCTCGTGCCCGTAGAGGGCCACCACCTCCTCCTCGCCCGCATCCACCTCGGCGATGCCGGTCCAGCCGGAATCCTGAACGAGTTCGCTGCGGTACTCGTCGGCCAGCAGCCCCATGGCTGAGGCCTTGACGCGCATCGGCAGGTCCTTGGACACCACGGTCACGTGCCTGCCCTCGTTGGCCAGGTTCTTCGCGACGGCCAGGATCCGGCTGTCGTTGTCGCCGCCGCGGAATCCGGCCGGAAGCACCTCGGCAGAGATGTGGTTCATCTCGACCAGGAGCGTCCCGCCCTCGTGCCCCAGCGGGATGGGCCGGTCCAGCCCGCCGTGTTCGACGCGCAGGTCATCCAGGAGCCGGAGCGCCTTGCGGGCGAAGTAGCCCAGCTCCGGGTCATGCCGCTTGGCTTCGAGCTCGGTGATGACGACGATCGGCAGGATGACCTCGTGCTCGGCGAAGCGCAGCAGTGCCCGCGGGTCCGAGAGCAGCACCGAGGTGTCGATCACAAAGCTCCGGGCGGTGCCCTGGCCTGCTGCTTCTTCCCCGGAAACAGCAGGACCGGCCGCAGCGGACGAATCCGCTGCGCCGGTCTTTGAGGTGGCTCGCTTGGCGCGAGAGGTAGCTTTCCGGCCCTGGTCGGAAATGACGCCGGGCAGTTGTTCAGAAATAGCCACATCGACTCCAGCCCCGGGCGCATGCCCGGAATTGTTAGTGGTGAGGCGGCTCGGCCTGGAGGCCGGTCGCGGCCCCCCATACATCCGGTGCGAAAATCCGCTCCATGTACTGGCCTCCCCGATTGGCCGGCGAATTGCCTGCCAATGGGACTACGGTAAATCTCCGACGCTTGGTTTTCCTACTTATCGTTCGGCGATTCTTGTTGCCGCCGCACGAACTCTTGCGGGTTCGCCTCGTCCGGCGCCGGAGGGCGGTCCCGGGCCCGGTTCGTGGGCCTCAGGTGCCGAAGCGGCGCTGCCTGCCGGCGTAGTCGCGCAGGGCCCGGAGGAAGTCCACCTTGCGGAACGCCGGCCAGAGGGCTTCGCAGAAGTAGAACTCGCTGTACGCGCTTTGCCACATGAGGAACCCGGAGAGCCGCTGCTCGCCCGAGGTGCGGATCACGAGGTCCGGGTCGGGCTGGCCGCGGGTGTAGAGGAACCGCGAGATATCGTCCACGGTGAGCTCGTCGGCCAGTGTCTCGATGTCCGCACCCCGGTCGACGGCGTCGTGCAGCAGTTCGCGGACGGCGTCGACAATCTCGCGCCGCCCGCCGTAGCCGACGGCGACGTTGACGTGCAGCTTCTCGCGCGCGGGAGTGCGGGCCGTGAGCTTGTTGAGCCGCTCGGCGAGATAGTCCGGCAGCAGTTCGGGGGCGCCCATGGCGTGCACCGAGATGTCGGCGTCGTCGTCCAGCCGGTCAAGGGTGTTGGCGATGATCCCCATGAGCAGGTCGAGTTCCTCGCCCGAGCGGTTCATGTTGTCGGTGGAGAGCATGTAGAGCGTGACCACCTTGACGCCGAGCTCCTGGCACCAGCCGAGGAACTCGTGGATCTTGTCGGCACCCGCCTGGTGTCCCTGGCTCGTGGGCGCGTTGAACTGGCGGGCCCAGCGCCGGTTGCCGTCCACCATGACGCCGATGTGTTTGGGGATGCGCCCGCCGTCCAAGGAGCGCTGCAGCTGGCGCTCGTAGAAGCCATAAAGGAGCCCGGGCAATTCCATCCGGAGGTTCACCTGGCTTCCTTGGGGTACGACTGAGGTGCAAATCCTAGGCTACCCGCCGGAGGGCGGAGCCGCGTGCATGCTGCCACGATTCTAGTTGCAGCTCCTGTTACTCATCAGTAACTTACTGGGGCGTAGGTTATTATGGCGGGATGGAAAGCAACAGTCCTGAACCCCCGCCGGAGCGGCACAGGGACCGCGGGGCCGGCGCTGTGGACGATGCCGCGGTACGGATTGCCGAACTCCTGATGATCAAGCCCAAGTGGCGCGGCTGGATCCACACGGTGACGGCGCCGCTGGCCCTGGCCGCCGGCCTGGTCCTGGTGCTCCTGGCCCCGACGCCCGACCGGAAAATCACCTCCGCGATCTACGCGCTGACAGGAGTGCTGCTCTTCGGGGTGAGCGCCGTCTACCACCGCGGGAACTGGTCCCCCCGAGTCAAGATGGTGCTGAAGCGCCTCGATCACACCAACATCATGCTGGTCATTGCCGGCAGCTACACGCCCCTGGCCTGGGCCCTGCTGGAGCGGCCCAAGGCCGTGCTGCTGCTGTGGGTCATCTGGTCCGGGGCCATCCTCGGCGTGCTGTTCCGGCTGCTGTGGACCCACGCCCCGCGCTGGCTCTACGTGCCGATCTACATCGCCCTGGGCTGCGGCTCGCTGTTCTACCTGCCGGACTTCTTCGCCGCCAACGTCGCGTCGGCAGCACTGATCTGTGTCGGGGGCGCCTTCTACATCGCCGGGGCCGTCTTCTACGCCTTGAAGAAGCCCAACTTCAGCTACCAGCACTTCGGCTTCCACGAGCTCTTCCATGCCTTTACGGTGCTGGCGTTCGCCGCCCACTTCCTCGCCATCGCCACCGCCGTCCTGAGCTGAACCGTCCCGAGCTGGGCCCCAGCCAAAATCATTGAGTCATCGCGGCCAGGCGCTCCCGCAGCTCCGCCACAGAGCCCACGGGCAGCTCGCAAAGCATGCCGCGGCAGAGGAAGACCCGCGGCGCCCCGGACGGGGCGGCCTCGCGGCCCCGCAGCAACGGCACGGGCGGCGGGGCGGCGGCGGCCTGAACTGCGACCACCAGCCCGGGGCTCGCCGAAAGCAGCAGCTCCCGGTGAAGGGCCCGGCGCTCCGGCGTGTCCGGACCGACGACGGCGGCTTCCACCGGGCCGGCGAGGGCGGCCTGCGCGGTGGCGAGCAGCCAGCCAGCCACCCGGGGTGCCTGCGCCGCCAGCGGGGGCAGCAGGGACAGGATGTTGCCGGCCATGGCACGGTGGTCGCTGGACCCTGACAGGGCGGCGTAGGCCAGCAGGGCGCCCGCGAAGGCGGCGGCGCCGCTGGGGGTGGCGCTGTCGAACGGTTCCAGTGCGGCCCGCCGGCCCTGGGCGTTGAACACCTGTTCCGAATCCCCGGCGGTGTCCGCCAGCGTGCCGGCGGCGGCGAACCGTGCGCAGGCGGCCGCCAGGATGTCCTCGGCCAGCCCGTACCAGCGCGTGTGCCCGGAGGCGGCGTAGAGCGAGAGCAGCCCCTCAGCGCAGAAGGCGTAGTCCTCCAGCAGGCCGCCGATCCCCCGCGCTTGCCCGGCATGGGATACCCGCACGAGCGTGCCGGGCTCTCCGCCGGAGGCCCCCCGCCAGTGCACCCGCTCCAGGTACCCCGCGATGCGTTCGGCGGCGTCCAGCAGTTCGGGCCGGTCCAGCACGGCGCCGGCTTCGGCCAGTGCCGCCACGGCCAGCCCGTTCCAGCCGGCGACGACCTTGTCGTCGCGGGCGGGCTGCGGCCGGCGGGACCGCGCCTTCAGCAGCAGTGGCCGGGCGCGCTGCCAGCCGGCGGCGTCGTCTCCGGAGAGGGCCTGTCCGGGGTGCAGCGGGGAGCCGTCCGCGGAGACGGTGCCGCGGGCGTGCACCTTCATCAGGCGGGCCACGGCGGCGCCGTCCGCGGGCCCCAGCAGCTCCTGCAGCTCCGCGGGGCTCCACAGATAGCTGGCCCCCTCGGCGTTGACGCCGTCCACCACGGTGTCGGCGTCCAGCGACGAGGCCAGGGCGTCGGGGCCGGCTGACCGTCCGGGACCCTGCGGGCCTTCCGCCCTCAGCCCCAGCGAGGCCAGCAGCCAGTCGGCGGTCCGTCCGGCAACCTCTGCGGCCTCCCCCGCCGGGTACTGGGCGTTGCCGCCGAGCCGGACCCAGTGGACATAGACCCGCAGGAGCTGGGCGTTGTCGTAGAGCATTTTCTCGAAGTGCGGAACGGACCAGTCCCGGGTCACTGAATAGCGGGCGAAGCCGCCGTCGAGCTGATCGAACAGTGCCGAGCGGGACATCGCCGCGAGCGTGCGCCCCGCCATGTCCCGGGCCACCTCGGAGGTGTCCGAGGGTACGGCCGCGTGCCGGATCAGGAACTCCAGAACCGCCGAGGGCGGGAACTTCGGGGCGGCACCGAAGCCGCCGTCGATCTCGTCTTCCGAGCGGGCCAGCGACCGTACCGCCTCCGCGAGCAGGGCGCCGTCGATGTCCTGCGGCGGCCCGTCCAGCCGCACCGCGGCGGCCTCCTGGGAGGCGGCGATGCCGCGGGCCAGCGCGGCGGCGTTCTGTTCGACCGCGCCGCGGCGCTCCGTCCAGGCCTCACGCACGGCCTCGAGGACCTGGCGGAAGGAGGGCCGGCCCGGCATCGGCCGGGGCGGGAAATAGGTACCCGCGTGGAAGGCGCGGCCGTCGGGAAGCAGGAAGACGGACATCGGCCAGCCGCCCTCGCCGCTGATGGCCTGGGTGGCGGCCATGTAGACGGCGTCGACGTCGGGGCGCTCTTCCCGGTCCACCTTCACCGCGACGAAGTGGGCGTTCAGATAGTCGGCAGTGGCCTGGTCCTCGAACGATTCGTGGGCCATGACGTGGCACCAGTGGCAGGCCGCGTAGCCGATCGAGAGCAAGACCGGGACGTCGCGGGCGGCGGCGATGCGGAAGGCCTCATCGCCGAACGGGCGCCAGTGGACCGGGTTGCCGGCGTGCTGCCGGAGGTAGGCAGAAGGTTCTCCCGCCAGGGCGTTGGAAGCCCCGGGACGGATGCCAGAAGGACCGCCGTCAGCGGTTTCCGGGCCCTGCATCGCCGTTGACTTCCGGCCGGGATTCGGCGCCCCTGGCAGGACGCGCGGCACCCTCGGCATCCGGTGTCGGGTCGGCGTCGACGACCCCCGCGGGGGCGCCGGCCGCGCCTTCGTCCAGCGCTTCTAGGTACGATTCCTCCACCTGTGCGCGGTAGCGGACCCGGCGGATACGCCGCACCATGTCCACGATCAGCACCGCGGTCAGCACCACGATGAAGGCGGTCAGCAGGAAGCCCAGCAGGCCAGGCGTGACCTGGTCCTCGGACAGGCCCGGACGCAGCGACGGCGTGGGGGTCGGCGTCGGGGCTGTTGCCAGGGCGATGAGCAAGGAATGCACGGTGGGAACCTTCTGTGGAACTGTTGTCGGCCCCGGCTGGGGGCCTTCGTCTGCGGGTCTTAGGCTGCGGGGCTTAGGCTGCGGGGCTTAGGCAAAAGTCCGCTGCAAGAGGCTTCTACACGGGATAGAAATAGCCTCTCCGGTCTATCTTAGCCCGGCGAAGAGGTCCTTTTCAGGCAGCTCCGTGGGGATCCGGGACTGGATCAGCGAGTAGTCCTCCCACGGCCACACCCGGCGCTGCATGGCCGCGGAAACCGCGAAGAAGAAGCCCTCCGGATCAACCTGGGTGGCGTGCGCGCGCAGCGCTTCGTCGCGGGCTTCGAAGAAGTCACCGGACTCGATCTGGGTGGTGGTGGGATGCGTCGGCGCCGGCAGGGTGTGGCCCTCGGCATCCGCCTCCAGCCATGCTGCCAGGCGTTCGGCGTAGGGGGACCGCAGGCCGGCTTCCTCCAGTGCGAAGTGGAGGGCGCGGAAGCGGTCCGGGCTGAAGGCGCGGTCGTAGTAGAGCTTGCTCGGCTGCCAGGCCTCGCCGGCGCCGGAGTACCGGGCGGGATCCCCGGCGGCTTCGAAGGCCTCCACGGCCACCCGGTGCGCCATGATGTGGTCCGGGTGGGGATAGCCGCCGTTCTCGTCGTAGCTGATGATGACCTGCGGCTTGAATTCGCGGACGAGCCGGACCAGGGGTGCGGCTGCCCGTTCCAGGGGCTGCGTGGCGAAGGAGCCGGCGGGCAGCGGCGGCAAGGGATCGCCTTCGGGCAGCCCCGAATCCACGAATCCCAGCCAGCGCTGGCGGACGCCGAGGACCTCGGCTGCCCGGTTCATTTCCAGCCGGCGGGCTCCGGCCATGTCCCGCTTGGGGTGCGGCTGCCCTTCCATCGCAGGGTTTTGGATGTCACCGCGGGAGCCGTCGGTGCACGTGGCCACCAGCACGTCGACCCCGGCGGCGGCATACATGGCCATCGTGGCGGCACCCTTGCTGGATTCGTCGTCGGGATGAGCATGGACAGCCAGGAGTCGAAGCGGCTCTGACGGGCTGGTGGACGCTGTCATCGTAGGACGGCTCCTCTTTCTTCTGTTCTGCGGGTCCGCACCTTGCGGGTGTGCATGGCGGATCCCAACCGGGCTCAACTGCGGGGTCGGGGGCGCGGAAATTTCCCCCGGCCAATCCACACTAAACTGGACTGGTGACTTCCCAGGATCAGCCCGCCGCGCCCGCCCCGGCACCTACCAGCCTAGCCAATCGCTACGGTGGCCAAAAGCGCGCGCTGAGCGGCAAAGCCAAACGCAGCATCCTGATTGCCGCCCTCGCGGCCGGGATCGCCTTCATGGCGTGGATCTCGACCTCGAACGCGACCGACAGCATCAGCTACAAGGACATCGGCTACAGCACCCTGGACGCCACCTTGACCGAAATCGACTTCCAGGTCACCAAGGACCCCGCCAGCGCCGCCAAATGCGCGGTCAAGGCGATGGATTCCAAGTTCGCGATCGTCGGGTGGAAAGTGGTGGACGTCGGGCCCAACGCCGCCGACGCCGGGACCGACGGCGGCCGCACCAGCGCTCACCGGGTGCTGGTCCACACCGAGTCGCAAGCCGTTTCCGGCGTCGTGGACAGCTGCTGGATTCCGGACGCCGAGCAGTAGCCGGCCAGCCACGCCGCCGCGTAACACGGTGTGATCCACGCCGCAGTGTTCTTTGGTATCTCCCCGGCATTGACTACAATGGATCAATACCTTTCCCCCGCCAAGCTGGTTACTGAGTTCTAAAAAGTGGCCAAGTTGGCGGGGTGTTTGCTTGTTTGACCACCAAAAGGAGAAGTCCGTGTCTACCACCAACAGCGCAACTGCAGCTTGGCTCACCCAGGAAGCTTTTGACCGCCTGAAGGCAGAGCTGGACCACCTTTCCGGCCCCGGCCGGGCGGAAATTGTTCAGAAGATCGAAGCTGCGCGCCAGGAAGGCGACCTCAAGGAGAACGGCGGCTACCACGCCGCCAAGGAGGAGCAGGGGAAGATCGAAGCCCGGATCCGCCAGCTCACCGCCCTGCTCCGCGATGCCCACGTAGGCGCGGCTCCGGCGGATGACGGAATCGTGGAGCCCGGCATGATCGTGGTGGCCAAGATCGCAGGCGACGAAGAGACGTTCCTGCTCGGCTCCCGCGAGATCGCCGGCGATTCAGACCTCGATGTCTTCAGCGAAAAGTCCCCCCTCGGCGCGGCCATCGTGGGCCACAAAGAGGGCGACAAGCTCAGCTACACGGCTCCCAACGGCAAGGTCATTGCCGTCGAGATCCTGTCCGCGAAGCCCTACGCCGGCTAGCGCCGGCCGAAGCAGCCGCAGACGAAACAACGACGCCGGTCCTCCCGTCCACGGGAGGGCCGGCGTCGTTTGTGTTTAAGTCGTTTGTGATTAAGGCGGTCCGACGGTCCTAGCGGCCGGACCGCAGCCCCGCGCGCCGGGTGCCCAGGAGCAGGGCGGCCGCCACGCCGCCGAGGGCGCCGCCGAGGTGCGCCTGCCAGGAGACGAAGCCGGCCACCGTGGGCAGGACGCCGAAGAGGATGCCGCCGTAGGCCATGAACAGCACGGCGGAGAGCAGGATCTGCCACCAGTTGCGGTTGAAGAAACCGCGTACCAGCAGGAACGCGAAGAGCCCGAAGACCAGCCCGGACGCCCCCACCGTGACGTTGAAGCCTCCGATCAGCCACACCACCACCCCGGAGCCCAGCCAGCTCGAGGCCAGCGCCGTGACAAACACGCGCACCCCGGAGAGGAAAACCAGGAACCCGAAAATGATCAGCGGAAGCGTGTTGGAGAGCAGGTGCGCCAGGTTGGCGTGCAGCAGGGGAAAGGTCAGGATGTCCAGGAACCCGTCCAGGCTGCGTGGACGGAGCCCGAAGGTGCGGTTCAGCGAGTGCAGCAGGACGGTATTGATGATCTCGATCAGGTAGAGCAGCAGCACGAACGTGCCCACCACGAGCAGTCCCTTGCGGGCCCGTGCCGCGGTGGTGTCTGCGGTGCGGGGGCTTTCGCCCCGGGAGTACTCCAGCATGTCCAGTCCCCTAATGCCTAGCCCTGATGCCCGGTCCCTGATGCCCGGCTCCTAATACGAGTCCCCTGATACGAGTCCCCTGATGCCCGGTCCCGGAAGGCCCAGTGCCTAAAGAATAGTCCCGGGCGTCCAATACCGTGACCCTAGTGCACCACGATCGGCTGGAAACCCTCGGCCCGGAGCGCGGCGAGGACCTGCTCGCAGTGTTCGTGGCCCTTGGTTTCCAGGTTGACCGTGATGGAGACGTCGCCCATGCTGATGGAGCCGCCGACCCGGGTGTGGTCCAGCCCGGTGACGTTGGCGTCGTTCTCGGCGATGATGCGGGCGATCGTGGCCAGCGAGCCCGGACGGTCGTCGAGCATCATGCGCACGGTCATGTAGCGGCCCGCCGCGGAGAGGCCGCGCTGGATGACTTTGAGCATCAGCATCGGATCGATGTTGCCGCCCGAGAGGACCACGGCGGTGGTTCCCGGGTTGTCGATCTTGCCTTCCATCAACGCGGCCACGCCGACGGCGCCGGCGGGTTCGACCACCATTTTGGTGCGTTCCAGCAGGAAGATCAGCGCCCTGGCCAGAGCGTCTTCGCTGACGGTGACCACGTCGTCGACGAGTTCACGGATGATGCTGAAGGGCAGCTGGCCGGGCCGTCCCACCGCAATGCCGTCGGCCATGGTGGAGACGCGCTTGAGCGGGACGAGGGCGTCCGCGGCCAGCGACGGCGGATAGGCGGCCGCGTTTTCGGCCTGCACCCCGATGATCCGGATCTCGCGGCCGAGTTCCTTCGCCCTGGCCTTCACGGCCACCGCGACGCCGGCCAGCAGGCCGCCGCCGCCCACGCCCATCAGGATGGTGTCCACGTCGGGGACCTGCTCCAGGATCTCGAGCCCGACGGTACCCTGGCCGGCGACGACATCCACGTCGTCGAAGGGGTGGACAAAGACTGCGCCGCTTTCATCGGCGTAGCGCTTGGCTTCGGCCAGCGCCTCGTCGACGTTGTGCCCGTGCAGCACCACCTCCGCGCCATGGCTGCGGGTGGCGGCGAGCTTGGGCAGGGCGACGCCCAGCGGCATGTAGATCCGGGCCTTGATGCCCAGGCTCTTCGCCGCGACTGCCACGCCTTGGGCATGGTTTCCCGCCGAAGCCGCCACGACACCGCGGCTCTTTTCTCCGGCGGAGAGTTTGGCCATCCGCACATAGGCGCCCCGGACTTTGAAGGAGCCGGCGCGCTGCAGGTTTTCGCATAAGAGGAAAACCTCGCCGCCCACCATCCCGCCGAGCGCCCTCGTGGACTCGACCGGCGTCCGCACAATGATCCCGTCGAGCAGCTTCTGCGCCTCCAAGACATCGTCTAGCGTGACGGGCAGTGTCTCTAGGGTATTCAAGAACTGGTCTCCTTTTTCGGGTCAGGCTCCGGTGCCCCGTCCGGCATCGCTGCCGGGGGCACCCTTGTTCAGTATGAGCGGGCGCTCTAGCGGCCGGGCGTTTCGCCCGGCAGGTGGGCGTCCTTGAAGGTGTCGTCTTTGTCGGTCGCCGCGTTGACATCGACGCCCTGGTGCCCGGCTGTCGCCAGCACCTCATCATGTTCCCACTCCCTGCTCGCAATATAGCGTATCGAGGAATTTGCCACGGCGAGGATCGGGACCGAGAAGAGGGCGCCCGGAATTCCCGCTAGGTAGGAACCGGCGGCGACGGCGAGAATGACGGCGACCGGATGAAGGGCGACGGCCTTGCCCATGATGAGCGGCTGGAGAATGTGGCTCTCCAGCTGCTGAACGAGCAGCACGATCCCCAGCATGATCAGGGCGTTGACCGGGCCGTTGGCCACCAACGCCAGAAGCACCGCGATCGCGCCGGTCACCAGTGCGCCGACGATCGGGATGAAGGAACCAATGAAGACGAGGACGCTCAGCGGCAGGGCGAGCGGGACACCGATGATGGCGGCGCCGGCGCCGATTCCGACGGCGTCCACGAAGGCCACAAACATTTGGATGCGGGCGTAGCGGACCATGGAGGCCCAGCCGCGGCGCCCCGCTCCGTCGGCGGCCCTGCGGGCCTTCCGGGGCAGGAGGATTCTGACGAGGAAGGCCCAGATCCTGTCTCCCTCGAGAAGGAAGAAAATCAGCACGAACAGGGCCAGGACCAGCCCTGCAGCAAAGTGTCCCGCGGTGCTTCCGAACGTCAGCGCCCCGCTCAGGATGCTGCTGCTGTTGTTCTGCAGCGCTTGCGTGGCCTCCCGGACGTACCGGTCAATCTGGTCAGCGGTCAGGTGGAGCGGGCCCTCCGACAGCCAGGCCTGGACCTGCTGGATACCGGCGAGCGACTGGGACCAGAGCTCGCTGAACCCGGCGATCAGCTGCCGGCCGACGAGCGCCAGCGCGCCGACGATCGCGCCGATGAAGCCAAGGACGGTCATGGCGACGGCTAGGCCATTGGGCACGCCGCGCCTCCTCAGCCAGCTCACGACCGGGCCCAGGAGCCCTGTCAGCAAAGCGGCCACCATGATGGGGATCATGAGGAAGCTGACGCCGCGGAGCAGCCAGACCAGCGCGCCGACCACCACCAGGATGATGCCGATCCGCCACGCCCAGGCGGCCGCGATGCGCACACCGTAGGGAATGTCCTCGTCGAGCTCCCGGTCCGTCCGAACGTGAGGAGAGTCCTCCACGGCGGTGTCGGAGCGGTTTCGGGGTGCGGCGTCCTCAACTGGCGTCATAGCCCCATGATTCCGCAGCGGCGCCCGGATGGGAAACCCTGCGGCAGCGCACCTAGCCCAGCTCGGCGCTGATGCCCCAGTTCATGGAGAACTGTTCACCCGGGGCCAGCCAGCGGAGGCCGTCGCCGCTGTTGAAGGCGTTGGCCGGACCGGTCATGGGTTCGATCGCCACCGCTTTCGCCCGGCCCGGGAAGTTCGTCGTCACAAAGACGTGGACGTAGCCACAGCTCTCGTCCTGCCACAGGCTCACGCTTCGTCCATCCGGCGAGCGCAAGGTGTGGCGGGCGAGTCCGCCGTCGAATTCCAGGTCCGTGTAGGCGGAGTCGATGTCCAGCTCGGCCACCAGGCGGCCGCCGCGCAGGTCAAAGTCGCCGCCGACCGGTTCCGTGCGGCGCGGGATGAGGCGCTCGTCGGTCACCAGCCGGGTGCGGGCGCCGACCGTCACCGTCAGCTCCTCGCTGGGCACCTCCCCCAGCCGGAGGTAGGGATGGGAACCGAGGACGAACGGCGCAGGATCCTGGGAGTCGTTGATCAGGGTCTGCCGCACCACCAGCCCCAGGTCTTCCGCCAGCTCGTAGCGGACCCGGTGCCGCAGCAGGAACGGGTAGCCATGCTGGGGAAAGACGGCCGCTTCCAGGGTGACCGAGAATCGGGACTCATCCACGAGCTCGTAGGACGCGTTGCGCAGCAGCCCGTGGCTGGCGTTGTTACGGGAGACCTCGGTGATGTCGAGCTGCTGCTTCGTGCTGTTCAGGTACCAGACGCCGTCCTCCACCCGGTTCGCCCAGGGCGCCAGCGTGATCCCGGCGCCACCCGGCGGAATCTGCGCATCGCCGTAGCTCTCGGTCAGCTGGGTGCCGCCGCGGCTGTACAGCCGCAGGCCGGCGGCCAGTTCGGTGACGACGGCGAGGCCGTCCCCCCGCCGCAGCTCGTACTGCCGGCCGGACGCGTAACGCCGCGCCGTCCCGTCGGGGCTGCCGTCAGGGGCCCTGCGGTCAAGGGATTCACTCACATCCATGGGCACCACCGTACAGACTGCCGGGCAGCCCGTACATGGAGAGCGTCAAGAAGTCGCGACTGCAGCTGGTGCTAGTTTTTGTTGGAGGCTTTTCCTAGATCCGACGTTCCAGACTTCTCAGGCCCGATTCCTCGGCCCTGTCCTGAACTGAAAGGCACACCGGCGTGATCCTCCCCTTGGGCCCCGAGAAGCTTGCGGCCAGGTTCGAGAGCGTGTTCGGCGCCGCCCCCGACGGCGTCTGGCAGGCACCCGGCCGGGTCAACCTGATCGGCGAGCACACGGACTACAACGAGGGCTTCGTCTTGCCGTTCGCCATCGACAGGACGGCCCGGGTTGCCGTGCGTGTCCGGCCGGATGCGGCCCTCAGGATGCTGTCCACCTTCGGGAACCAGGGACTGACGAGGGCGGACGCCGACGCGCTGGACCCCTCGACGGCCAGGGGCTGGACCAAATACCCGCTCGGCGTCGTCTGGGCGCTGCAGCAGCGCGGCCTTGCCGTCCCCGGCCTGGACCTGCTCCTGGATTCCGATGTGCCGCGCGGCGCCGGGCTGTCCTCTTCCCACGCGATCGAATGCGCCGTGATCTCGGCGCTGAACGAGCTGATGTCCGCGGGGCTCGGCGCCGAAGACATGGTCCTGGCCACCCAGCGCGCCGAGAATGACTTCGTCGGCGCCCCCACCGGCATCATGGATCAGTCCGCGTCGTTGCGCGGCACGGCCGGGAGTGCGGTGTTCCTCGACTGCAGGGACCAGGGCGTCCGTCTGGTGCCGTTCGACGCCGCAGGCGCGGGGCTGGTGCTGCTGGTGATCGACACCAAGGTCTCGCACTCCCATGCGGACAGCGGTTATGCCTCGCGGCGGGCATCCTGTGAGCTCGGCGCCGAGCTGCTCGGAGTGCGGGCCCTGCGCGACATTGCCCCCGCGGACCTCCCGGAGGCCGCGGGGTTCCTGGACCCCGTGACGTTCCGCCGGGTCCGGCACGTCGTCACGGAGAACGAGCGGGTGCTGCAGACGGTGGAACTCCTCGACGCCGCCGGCCCGCGCGCGATCGGCCCGCTGCTCAACGCCTCCCATGCGTCGATGCGCGACGATTTCGAGATCTCCTGCGCCGAACTGGATCTCGCGGTGGACGCCGCCCGCTCCGGCGGAGCCATCGGCGCCCGCATGACCGGCGGCGGCTTCGGCGGCTCGGCGATCGCCCTGGCCCCGATGGAATCCGAGCGACAGGTCCGCGCCGCCGTCGAAAACGCCTTCTTCCGGGCCGGGCACGCGGCGCCGGACATCTTCAGCATGCGGCCCGCGGCCGGAGCCATGCGGCTGGCATAGGTGCGGCGTAGGCTGGGCGCATGCCAGAAGCCGTCATAGTTTCCAGTGCCAGGAGCCCCATCGGACGCGCCTTCAAGGGCTCGCTGAAAGACGAGCGGCCCGACGACCTCGCCGCCGCCATCGTCACGGCTGCGCTCGCCAAAATTCCGGCCTTCGATGCCGGCGCCACCGCCGGACAGGGCCTGGATGACCTGTACCTGGGCTGTGCCGAGCCGAGCGGGGAGGCCGGCTCCAACATGGCCCGGGTGGTCACCATCCTGGCCGGGCTGGACAACGTCCCCGCCGCCACCATCAACCGCTTCTGCGCCTCCAGCCTGCAGACCCTCCGGATGGCCTTCCACGCCATCAAGGCGGGCGAGGGACAGTCCTTCGTCGCCGCCGGCGTCGAAGCCGTCTCCCGTTACCGGGACTGGGCCGGCGCCGGGCAGACCGACGCCGGCACCCACAATCCGCTCTTCGACGCCGCCGGGAACCGCACGGCAGCCGGAACAAGGTCCAACGCGCCCTGGACCGACCCCCGGCTGGACGGAACGATGCCGGACATCTACATCTCCATGGGCCAGACGGCGGAGAACGTGGCGACAAGCCATGGCATCGGCCGGGCGGAGCAGGACGCCTGGGCCCTGCTGAGCCAGAACCGCGCCGAAGCGGCCATCGCCTCGGGGTTCTACGCCCGCGAGATCACCCCGTACACCCGCAAGGACGGCACGGTGATCGACCGCGACGATTCCCCGCGGGCCGGGGTGACGCTCGAGTCGATCAGCGCCCTGCCGCCCGTGTTCCGCAGCGAGGGGACCGTGACGGCCGGGAACGCCTGCCCGCTGAACGACGGCGCGGCCGCCGTCGTGGTCATGAGTGCGGAACGGGCCCGCGAACTGGGGCTGGCGCCGCTCGCGAGGATCGTTTCCACCGGGGTCAGCGCCCTGTCGCCGGAACTGATGGGCCTCGGCCCGGTCGAAGCGAGCCGCCGGGCGCTGCAGGCGGCCGGACTGGTCATCGGCGACATCGACCTCGTGGAACTCAATGAGGCATTCGCGGTCCAGGTGGTTGCGAGTGCGCGGGAGCTCGGCATCGACTTCGACAAGCTCAACGTCCACGGCGGGGCCATCGCGCTGGGGCATCCCTTCGGCATGACCGGGGCCCGCATGACCACGACCCTGCTCAACGGGCTCCGGGAGCGGGATGCGGGCCTCGGCCTCGCCACGCTGTGCGTCGGCGGCGGGCAAGGCATGGCCGTCGTCCTGGAACGGCTCGGCTGATCCCGGACGGCGAAAGACCGGAGAGAGAACAGGCAAGCGGGCCCCGCCAATGGCGGGACCCGCTTGCCTGGCAGTGTCTTCTTGGAGCTACTCGTTGTCGCCGCGGAGAATCGCCAGCAGGCGGATGATCTCCACGTAGAGCCACACCAGGGTGACCGTGAGGCCGAAGGCCGCGGTCCAGGAGAAGCGCTGCGGGGCGCCGCTGCGGACACCTGCCTCGATGCTGGTGAAGTCCATGATCAGGGAGAACGCTGCCAGACCGATCGCCAGCAGGCCGATGAACACGCCCAGCGGGATGCCGAAGATCTCCACGCTGGTGCGCAGGCCGAACGGGGAATCCACGGCGCCGGTCCACATCATCACCATGTTGACGAGCGCGAAGACGGCGTAGCCGATCACGGCGATCATGAAGAAGCGCATGGCCTTCGGGGTCGCCCGGACCTTGCCGCTCTTGAAGAGGACAAGGGTGACGGCGAAGACGGACAGGGTGCCGATGACGGCCTGCAGTCCCACACCGGGGAACATGCCGTCCAGGATCCGCGTCAGCCCGCCGAGGAAGAGACCTTCGAGAGCGGCGTAGGCCAGGATCAGCGCCGGCGAGGGCTGCTTCTTGAAGGTGTTGACGAGGGCGAGGACAAAGCCGCCCAGCGCGCCGACGATCATCAGCAGGGAGGCCAGGCCCTGCGGCACCACGAGGGTGACGGCGGCACCGGCAATAACTGCGCCGAGGCAGAGGGCGGTCTTGATGATGACGTCGTCAAACGTCATGCGTCCGGTGTCAGCGGGACCGGCCGCCGGCCGGTTGTACATCTGCTGCAGCTGCTCCTGGGACATGCCCTGCTGCGCGTCCGTCCAACCGCCCTGGCCGTAGGCGTTCTGGCCGTACGGGGCCTGGCCATAGGGGGCCTGGCCGTAAGGGTTCTGGCCGTAAGGGTTCTGCCCGTAGGCACCTTGTCCGTACGGGGCCTGCGGGGCAGGCGGTGCCTGGGTTGCTCCACGGAAGTTTTTTCCGTTGAAGACTGGGTTTCCGCCAAGTGCCATTGCGGGTGTCCTCCAAATTAGGGGGGTAGGTGATGGATGGTGGTCAGCGCTCGCTCTACAGTCCACGCTACCAATTCCCACGCACCGGGGGGAGGGATAGTTCCCGGAAGCAACCGGCCGCAACCCAACCGTGATCTGCAGGCGCCATTTCCGCCGCTCCGCCAGCCCCCGGCGGCCGAAACCTTCAGGAATACAGGGGATCAACAAAAGTTTCTTTTAGCGGCGCTAAGATGCGGCCGTGCGCCGGCCACGGTCGTTACCCGATCGCGACGTTCTCCCTGCTCGCAGCGGCTTTCTTTGCCCCACGCGGGCTGTAGCATGAGCCACAGGTGACGGATATCACAATCCACCCCCTCGTCCCCTGACCGTTCGCAGCGGTTGCAAAGGAGCAGCCCTCATCACCCCCATGTGGAGGTTTTCAATTTGAGAAGCACACCGAGAGGCCCGTCGCACCGACGACGAGGCCGACTGCTGAAAGCCGTGGGGACGGTATTCGCCGCCGCGGCCGCGCTACTGCTCATCGTTGCCCCGGCCTCGCAGGCCACGACGCCCTCGCCGACACCATCCCCGCCGTCGAACCAGCAGTTCCAGAACACCATCAGCGGCTTCCTGCGCGGCGACGACCGCGCCCCGATCCCGGGCGTGACCATCACCGTCAGAAACGGTGGCTTCGAAGCATCGACGAAGTCGGCAGCCAACGGTTCATGGAGCGTCGGCGTCCCCACCCAGGGAACGTACGAGGTCGAGCTGGATGAATCCACGCTTCCGGAGGGCATCAGGCTCGCCGAGGGCCAGGAAAACCCCCGCCAGGTCACCTTCAGCCAAACCTCCAATCTCTCGGTGATCTTCACCTTCGGCCAGGGCATCGTAATCCAGCAACAGGACTTCGGCCAGAACCTGCTCAACCGTCTGGTGGCCGGCCTGAGCTTCGGGCTGTTGCTTGCCCTCGCATCCGTGGGTCTCTCGCTGATCTTCGGCACCACGGGCCTGACCAACTTCGCCCACGGCGAGATGGTCACCCTCGGAGCGGTCCTTGTCTTTGCGTTCAACGCCATGAACCTCCCGTTCTGGCTGGCCATCCTCCTAGCCGTGCTCGGCGGCGGCTTGTTCGGTTACGTCCAGGACGCCGGACTGTGGAAGCCGTTGCGGCGCCGCGGCACCGGCCTGGTCCCGATGATGATCGTCAGCATCGGCCTGGCGCTGGCGGTCCGCTACGTGATCCAGTTCTTCTTCGGCGGCGCCACACAGCAGCTGCCGTTCGCCCAGAGCTCTGAAATCCAGATCGGCCCGGTCTCCATCTCCCCCAACAACCTCTGGTCACTGGTCATCAGCGTGGTCGTCATCGCGCTGCTCGGCATCGTGCTGCTGAAGACCCGGCTGGGCAAGGCCACCCGCGCGGTGGCCGACAACCCGGCCCTGGCTGCGGCGTCGGGCATCGACGTGGACTCCGTCATCCGGATCGTCTGGGTCGTGGGCGGCATGCTGGCCGCCCTCGGCGGCATCCTGTGGGCGTACTACCGGCCCGGCGTCACCTTCGACATGGGCTCGCAGATCCTGCTGCTCATCTTCGCCGGCGTGACCCTGGGCGGCCTGGGCACCGTCTGGGGCGCCCTGGTCGGATCCGTCATTGTCGGCATTTTCGTGGAGCTGACCACCGTGTTCGGCCTCGCCGCCGACCTAAAATATGTGGGAGCGCTGTTCATCATGATTGTTGTCCTTTTGTTCCGGCCCCAAGGCATTCTGGGCCGTCGCGAGCGCGTGGGTTAGGAGGCGGCCATGGACTTCGGATTCATACTTTCCAGCGCTGCCGGGGAGCTGTTCAGCCCGACGACGGCGGCCTACGCCCTTGCCGCGCTCGGCCTTGCGGTTCACTTCGGCTACGCGGGCCTGCTCAACTTCGGCCAGGCCGGCTTCATGGCGGTGGGCGCCTACGGCTTCGCCATCTCCACCCTGACCTTCCAGGCCCCTTTCTTCGTCGCGCTGCTGGTCGCGATCGTCTGTGCCGCGATTTTCGCGTTGCTCCTGGGCATCCCAACCCTCCGGCTCCGGGCCGATTATCTGGCCATCGTCACGATCGCGGCCGCGGAGATTGTCCGGTACATCGTCACCACCAACCAGCTGACCTCGGTGACCGGTTCGGCCAACGGCCTGGCCGCCTTCGAGGGCGGGTTCTACGCGATGAACCCGTTCCCTGAGGGCTCCTACCTGGGCATGAACAACAGGGATTTCTTCATCCGGGTCGTCGGCTGGGGGCTCGTCGCGATCTGCTGCGTCCTGGTGTGGCTGCTGATGCGGAGCCCCTGGGGCCGCGTCCTCAAGGGCATCCGGGAGGACGAAAACGCCGTCCGCTCGCTCGGCAAGAACGTGTACGCCTACAAGATGCAGGCCCTGATCATCGGTGGCGTCCTCGGCGCCCTGGCGGGCATCATCTTCACCCTCCCCCGCGGCGCGGTCCAGCCGGCGAACTACGGCACCGAACTGACGTTCTTCCTCTACACCTGCCTGCTGCTCGGCGGCTTGGGGACGGTGCTGGGACCGGTCGTGGGGGCGATGATCTTCTGGGTCGTGCTGTCCCTCACGCAGGGCATCCTGTACGGCCTGATCGAATCCGGCGCCGTGACCTGGCTGAACACCGTCCAGGCCGGGCAACTTCGCTACATCCTGGTGGGCGTCGCACTGATGCTGCTGATGATCTTCAGGCCCCAGGGTGTCTTCGGCAACAAGAAGGAGTTGGCGTTCGCATGAGCGAAAACACCACAGACAAAAACCGGAACCAAAACCAAGACCTCAACATCGACTACATGACCGATACCCGCCCGATCGCCGCCAGCGAGACCGCTCCGGGCTGCAAGAAACGCGACCCCATCGTGGTGGCCGAGAACGTCACCCGCAGCTTCGGCGGCATCAACGCCGTCGACGTCGAATACCTTGAAATCCCGCGGCACAAGATCACGGCGCTGATCGGCCCGAACGGTGCCGGCAAGACCACCCTGTTCAACCTGCTCACCGGCTTCGATACTCCGAACTCGGGAAAGTGGCAGTTCGAGGGCAACAGCCTTGCCGGCGTCTCCCCGTACAAGGTGGCCCGCATGGGCATGGTGCGCACCTTCCAGCTCACCAAGGTCATGGGCAAGCTCACCGTCATGGAAAACATGCGCCTGGGCGGATCGAACCAGCCCGGCGAACGGCTTTCGAAGGCCTTGTTCAAGGGCATCTGGGGCGGCCGGGAAAACGAGATCACCGCCCAGGCCGATGTCCTGCTGGAGAAATTCAAGCTGGACGCCAAGAAGGACGACTATGCCGCGTCGCTGTCCGGGGGCCAGCGCAAGCTGCTCGAAATGGCCCGTTCCCTCATGGTCCGGCCCAAGCTGGTCATGCTCGATGAGCCGATGGCAGGGGTCAACCCGGCCCTGACGCAGTCTCTGCTGGACCACATCAAGAACCTCAAGGCCGAGGGAATGACCGTGCTGTTCGTCGAGCACGACATGAACATGGTCCGCCACATCGCCGACTGGGTGGTGGTGATGGCCGAGGGCAAGATCGTGGCCGAGGGCCCGCCCGCCGAGGTCATGAAGAACCCGGCCGTGATCGACGCCTACCTGGGCGCCCACCACGACGTGGACCTCGGCGACACGGAGGGCATCAAGGAGCTCGCCGCGGAATTGGAGGCCGATGAGGAATCGATTGTCGGCACCGAGAATGCCGGCATCATCGCCGTCGACGCCCTCGCGCCTGAACTGAACGGGCAGGACCCCGGCGTGACCAACCTGGGCAAGCCCGGCCGCGACGCCAGGGAAAACAACGAGCCCAGCCGCCAAGACAAGGACACAGAATGAGCGCCACCAGCGCGGCACCCGCCGCAAAGCCCGCGCACGACGAGGATTCGGTCGTCAAGGTCACGAACCTCGTGGCCGGATACCTGCCCGGAGTCAACATCCTCAACGGCTGCAACATCGAAGCCCGCAAGGGCGAGCTGATCGGCATCATCGGCCCCAACGGAGCCGGCAAATCGACCCTGTTGAAGGCGATGTTCGGCCTGGTCAAGGTCCACTCGGGCTCGGTTGTGGTCCGCGGCCAGGACATCACCGGGCTCAAGGCCAACAAGCTCGTCACCAAGGGGGTCGGCTTTGTCCCGCAGAACAACAATGTGTTCGCCGCCCTGACCATCGAGGAAAATCTTCAGATGGGCATGTTCCAGCGGCCCAAGGACTACTCCGAGCGGTTCGACTTCGTGACCGAGCTGTTCCCCGAGCTCGCCAAGCGGCGCGCCCAGCGCGCGGGCTCGCTTTCCGGCGGCGAGCGCCAGATGGTCGCCATGGGCCGCGCCCTGATGATGGACCCGGCCGTGCTCTTGCTCGACGAGCCCTCCGCAGGCCTCTCCCCCGTCAAACAGGACGAGACCTTCCTGCGGGTGCACGAGATCAACCGGGCCGGCGTGTCCGTGATCATGGTGGAGCAAAACGCGCGCCGCTGCCTGCAGATCTGTGACCGCGGCTACGTGCTGGACCAGGGCAAGGATGCCTACACGGGCACCGGCCGGGAGCTCATGAAGGACCCCAAGGTCATCCAGCTGTACCTGGGGACCCTGGCCGACACCGTCGAATAGCTCACGTGCCGCTATCGTCGTCACGCGACGCAGAGTTACAGGGAGGCTTCGGCGCGGGCTGAGCCGAAATCCCGGCGTCGGGCAGCCCGAGGATGGCCGAAAGCCTGCTGTGCGTGACGCACCCGCCGCACAGCAGAAGACCTCAGTTC
>JAODMV010000022.1 GCA_025464875.1 Arthrobacter sp.
CACGTGGACGTTCTGCCCGCCGGCGTCCACCCCGCCGAGCGCGGCCAAGGGGCTGGCATGCTCGGAAACCATGGATATTCTCACTGGCTATTCCTTTCTCGCGCCGGAATAAGAACCTGCCCCGTCCGGGTTCGCCCCGCCCGGGACTGCCCCGCCCGGGACCGCACAGCCGGCAGCTCGTTGAGGAGCGTGTCCCACGCTTTCAGGAACGCGCC
This sequence comes from Arthrobacter sp., assembly GCA_025464875.1. Classification (GTDB taxonomy): domain Bacteria; phylum Actinomycetota; class Actinomycetes; order Actinomycetales; family Micrococcaceae; genus Arthrobacter. Next base: position 216 of record JAODMV010000022.1, read on the forward strand.
CAGCCCGTAGCGCTCCAGTGCCACCTGACGGGCGACTTGGCCGCGCCGTCGGGCTTCTTCTGGATCTTTGATGAGCAGCTCCGCGCAGCGGACCAGCTCGTCGACACTTGTCGAGATCGCACCCGCCTCCGGAGGCACCGCCCGGGCCGCCTCGGTGCTGGCCAGAGCAACGACAGGCATCCCCAGGTGCATGGCCTCCAGCAGGGCCAGCCCCAACGAGGTCCAGCGCAGCGGGTGAACGTACAGCCTGCAGCGCGCCATGTCCCGGTGAAGCTCCGCGGACGGAAGATCTCCGCGGACTTTCAGGGTCGACGACGGCAGCCCGGTGGCCTCCGGCAGCCCCTCGCCGCCCATGCCGAACACCTGCAGCGGGGCAGCCGCGGCGAACCTGCTCAGCAGATCGGTGCCGGTGACCCGCCCCCGCCGCACCGGCTCGTTCACCACCACCGCCTGCTCCGGGAGCTCGCCGGTGTAAAGGTAGCCGGGATCCGGGATGCCGTGTTCTATCACCACCGTCCGGGCCGAACCGCTGTCCCAGAACAAGTCGTTGAAGTGGGTCACGTGGACCAGCGGTATGGCCTCCTGGCCGGCCAAGGGATGCACCGTGTTGGGAATGCTGCCCTTTGGCGTGTTGTGTTCCAGGTACACCGCCGGCAGGTCGACGCCGGGCCGGCGCCCCAGCGCGCGGGCCACCTCCGCCAGTTCCTCGGGCCGTTGCAGGACCACGGCGTCCACGCTGTCCGCGTCCAGTGCGTTCAGCGCGATGTCCTGGACCGAGGCGGGCCAGTCGCGGCCCGCCCGTCCCAGGCCCCACGCGCCCCCTTCCGCGAGCGCCGGCAGCAGGTATTCGTGGCTCCCGCGGATGAAGGAATCCGTCCACGAGCCGTGGACATGCCAGAGGAGGATTCTCATTGGTGGCGCACCTTTCGCCGGGTTGAAAGGGAGGACACCCCGCTGATGAGCCGTTCCACGGCGTCCACCACCTGTTCCGGCGTCACCGAGCTGAGGCACGGGTGCCCGGGCACGGGGCATTCGCGGGCCCGGCTGAATTTGCACGCCGCGTTTTGGTCACCCAGGAGTTCCAGCCGCACGCCGTAGGGCGCCCACCTGATCGCCGGAACAACCGGGGAAAACAGGCAGGCGACCGGCGTGCCCACGGCGGCAGCCAAGTGCGCCGGGCCGGTGTTCCCGGTGACCAGTGCGCTGGCACCGGCAATAACACCGGCGAGGGTGCGCAGATCGGTGCGTCCGCCAAGATCGAGGCCGGACGGGCCCGCCACCGTCGCCGTCAGGCCGGCTTCCTTGGCTCCTCCGGTGACCACAACCCGGCGGCCTGCCGCCTCGAGCAGCTCCACGGCGGCCGCGTGGTGCAGCGGCGGCCAGGCGCGGGCGGGAGCCGAGGACCCAGGATGGACCACGATGTACGGCCCCTCCCCCACCAGGCCGCGGACCGGGGGGTAATCGCGCACCTTGAGCTTGCCGTCGTCTCCGGGCGGCAAGCTGAAACCGGCGGCCCCGGCAATGGCCAGGGCGCGTTCGGCCTCCGGCTGGTCTTCGGGAAAATCCTCGCCGGGCCGGAGGCGGACGTCCAGCAAGTCGCCCGCATAGTCCGTGGAGGCCCCGGTGATGAGGCGAACGCCGGCCAGCCGGAGCAGGAGGGCCAAGGGCAGCGGCGACTGGTGGAACGACGTCAGAATCACGGCTTCGGCAATCCTGGAGGTCCGGACGAACGCAACCAGCTGGTCGAGATGCTGCGCCGTGACCGGAGGCGGGGGGTTGATGATCCAGGGGCAGGCCCAGCTGTAGACCTCGGAAACACCGGGCAGCAGGGATGCCGCCGGATCGCCCTCCGGCCCGCACAGAAGGACGACGTCGTTGCGAGCTGCGCCGGCCCGCCGCCCGTTGGCGACCGCCCTGACGGCGGGACCCGCCAGGAGGACGTCGCCCACGCTGTCGAGCCGGGCCACGAGGACCCGCGTCACCGCCGGCCTCCTGGCGGACCGCCGAGCAGCAGCGTGAGGGCGGAGGCCAGGTCCGGGGCTAGCTCCCGGGCTGCCGAGACTTCGCTGGCGCGCGTCAGCGGCGTGGGCACCAGGATCCCCCTCGCCCCGGCCGCCTCGGCGGCCTCCATATCGCTGCCGATGTCCCCGATGTACGCGGCCTCGCCGGCGGAGATTCCCAGCCGGCGGCAGGCATTGACGATCATTCCGGGCGCGGGTTTGCGGCAGCTGCAGCCGTCGTCCGGCCCATGGGGGCAGATCTCCCAGACGTCGAAGGGCCCCAGGCGGTCCTCGATCCGCTTGTTGACGGCGGCAACCTGGCCCCAGGCCAGGATGCCCCGCGACACGCCGGCCTGGTTCGTCAGCACCCCGGTGGCTATGCCGCGCCGCCTCAGCCCCAGCAGCACCGCCCGGGCCTGGGGCATCGGCTGCACCAGCTCCGGGTCGCCGTTGTAGGGCACGTCACGGACCAAGGTTCCGTCCCGGTCAAACAGGACAGCCTTGAGCCCCGAAGCGCGGACACTTCCCATATCCACCCTGTTCCCCGCTGAGTGGTCCGTCAAACAGCACGCCGCCTGCTTCTCCGGACTAGACTCCAGAAAAAGGGGTCCCCCGCGGGGCCCCGACGGCGGAGGAAGCGGACATGGATGTGCTCGAACCGGCCGGTGACCGGCCGACGCTGTTGGCTTTGCGGGCTCTCAAGCTCGGGGATCTGCTGGTGGCCGTGCCTGCCCTGCATGCCCTGCGCCGGGCCTTTCCCGAGTACCGGCTGGTCTACGCGGCTCCGGGTTGGCTGGCTGACGCCCTGGGACTCGTCGGCGGCTTCCAATTGCTTCCGACCCCCGGCCTGGATTACCCATTGGCGGTGGGGCCGGGCGCAGTGGACGTGGCGGTCAACCTCCACGGATGCGGTTCGGAAAGCGAACTCCGGATCCGGGATACCGGGGCGCCGCGGTTTGTTTCGCACCGCACCTCCTCCAGCGACGGACCGCGATGGACGGATGGGCTGCACGAGCGTGAGCGCTGGACGCGCCTGCTGCAGTGGCATGGCATCGAGGCGGACCCCCTCGACTACACGCTGGATCCCCCACCTCGCCCGAGCCCGTGCCCCGGGTCCACCGTGGTCCATGTGGGCGCGGCCTACGGCAGCAGGTTATGGCCCGAGGAACGCTTCGCTGCCGTAGCGTCAAGCCTGAGGGAATCCGGGCATCGGGTGGTCTTCACCGGCGGCGCCGCCGACAGGGAGCGCGCACTTCGCGTGTCCCGGATCGGCGGTTTCCCGGAGCAGGCGGTCCTGGCCGGATCGCTGCCACTGGCCGCGTTTGCCGCCGTGATCGCGGAGGCCAGGCTTGTGGTCTCGGCAGACACCGGAGCGGCTCATCTCGCAACGGCGTATGGCAGGCCGTCGGTCGTCCTCTTCGGCCCCGCACCGCCCGAGGAATGGGGGCCGCCTCCCGGCCCCCACACGCCGCTGACCGTAGCGCGGCTGCGACGCGGCGACATCTTCTCGAAGGACCCGGATCCGGCCCTGCTGGGAGTGGGAACTCACGATGTCCTTGAGGCAGTCCGGGGGCTGGGGCTGCTCTGATCGTCTTCGTCTTGGAGCAGTTGCTGCAGCCGTACCAGCACCCGGGAAAGGCGCCGCGACACCTGCATCTGAGACACTCCGAAGCGCCTCCCGAGCTCGGCCTGGCTGTCCTCGCAGAAATAGCGCCGGTACAGCAGTTCCCGGTCCTCCCGCCTCAGTTCCTGGATGGCCTGGTTGAGGCAGATCAGCTCCTCCAGCCGGTCCAGCGGCTCCCCCGGCGAGATCAGCGTCTCGGACAGCGGCAGGCCGTCGCTATGGGCATCAACGGCGTCGAGGGAGTCAGGGCGCATGCTGGCAGCCGCTGCGAGCGCCTCCCGTACCGCCTCCACCGGCACCCCCCGCTCCTGCGCCAACTCGGCCGCCGTTGGCGGGCGGCCCAGCTCCTGTACCAGCGCGGGCTCTGACCGTAGTAGTTCGGTGCGCAGATCCTGGATCGGGCGCGGGGGACGGACCACCCAACAGCGGTCCCGGAGATAGCGCTTGAGTTCGCCTGTGATGGTGGGGGCGGCGTAGGCCGGGAAGCTGCCGCCGCGGCTCTCATCGAAGCCGTGCGCCGCCTTGACGAGTCCCAGATACGCGACCTGGTTCAGGTCCGCGCGTTCCCGGCCCCGCGCCACGAAGCGCGCGGCCAGCGCCTCGGCGAGGTCGAGGTAGTTCAGAACCAAGTGATTTCGGAATGCTTGTTGGATCTGACCCGATGGTGGGGCGGTTGCGGGCCGCCTTGAAGGGGCGGGCTGCTCCCCTGAGGGCGCCCGGGCCGGCCACTGCTGGGATTCCGCCATAGTCGTTCGTTCCTTTGCCACTGGAGGAGCGCTCGAAAAGCTGAGGGGAGACCTAGAAGTAGAAGAGCATAAGCCTGCTTTTTAAACAATGGCCGGGCGAGCTAGAACGGGAGGTCAGCGCGGGATTTGGCCCGGTTTCGGCCGACCCGGCCGGCGGTTCGTGGCAGGCCGCGGACTCGCGGGCTGGCAAAAACCGGGCCGCTTCGGCCCCGTCGGGCCCCCCGTCCCGGTCTTCTTGAAAATAAGAGGCCATAGGTGGTTACCATCCGATAGTAATCATGCTTACTATTTAACTCCCAGCATTGCTGGTTTGTGATCAGCAGCCGATCTTCTTGGAAAGAGAGCGAAGATGACAGAGAACAATTGGCCACAGGACGGAAGCCAGGGCATCCCTACGGCCACCCAGCAAACACCCCCTGGCCAGGCCTCGACGCTCCCCCCGGCTCCGGGCGCCCCCGCCACAGGCGGTACAACAACAGGCGGCACAACAACAGGCGGCACAACAACAGGCGGCACGGCCTCCAAGACTGACGCGGCGAAGGAACAGACGGCGGAAGTTACCCGGCAGGCCAAGGACGCGGCCCAGAACGTGGCAGAGACGGCCAAATCGGAGACAGCGCACGTCGCCTCGGAGGTGAAGACCAATGCCAGGGATCTCCTGTACCGGGCGAAGTCGGATCTGACGGAGCAGACGAGTACCCAGCAGCAGAAAGTCGCGGAGGGCCTCCGGTCCATCTCGAACGAACTCCAGACCATGGCTTCGTCCCCGGATCAGCCCGGGGCCGCCAGCGATCTGGTGCGTCAGGCCGCCGAGCGGTCCTCCGCCATTGCGTCCTGGCTGGAGGCGCGGGACCCCGGTTCGCTGCTGACCGAAGTGAAGTCCTTTGCCCGGCAGCGCCCTGGAGCCTTCCTGATGCTCGCCGCTGGAGCAGGCGTCCTTGCAGGCCGGCTCAGCCGGAGTCTCGCTGCCCCCGACGCGAGCGCTAACCAAGCGGCAACAGGCACGCATGCCGTCGGCAGCGCTCCGATTACCCGGGTTCCCGACACCGGAATGGCGGTTCCGCCCCCGCCCGTGCAGATGCCCGGCCCGGACACGACGACGGCCGGGTTCACCGAGACCTACCCGCCAAACCCGCTGGCAACGGAGGGTACCCAGGCGGATACGTGGCCGGCAGATCCCGGGGCCACGGATCCCTACCGCAGCGATCCCGTCCGGGACGAGCCCTTTGACGGCGGCCGTCGATGACCAGCGAGATCCCTCCGACAACTCCCCAGGCCAAGGCGGAGACATCGTCCCTCGGCGACCTGCTGGGGGACGTGACGCGGGACATGTCCACCCTGATGCGCCAGGAAATCGAGCTGGCCAAGGTCGAGTTCAAGCAGTCGGCGACCCGCGCCGGCAAGGGCACCGGCTTGCTGGC
>JAODMV010000023.1 GCA_025464875.1 Arthrobacter sp.
AGGTCTTCGCGCTCACGGCCAAGGTGCTTCAGCTCGGCTATGCCTACCTGTCCGGGCTGTCCCTGCCGCAGCTGGCCCAGCCGCACCTGGAGGAACTTTCGCTGGAACTCGGCGAGTCGACGTCGGCCGCGGTGCTCGAGGGCGCCGACATCGCCTACATCGCCCGGGTGGCGACCCGGCGGATCATGACCGTGGGCATCACCGTCGGCACACGCTTCCCGGCCTACGCCACGTCCATGGGCCGGGTGCTGCTGGCCGCGCTGCCGCCCGCCAAACTGGAGGAATACCTCGCAGCCGCCGAGGTCCGGCCCCTCACGCCGCGCGCCATCGGGACGCCGGAGGCGCTGCGTGCGGAGCTGGACACCGTCCGAGCCCAGGGCTGGTGCCTGCTGAACCAGGAACTGGAAATAGGGCTGATGTCCATCGCGGCTCCGGTCCACGACGGGCCCAAGGTCGTGGCGGCCATCAACGTCTCCATGCAGGCCCAGGCCGTGGCCGCCCGCCCGGATCCGGAGGCGTATCTGGATTCCGTGCGCCGGGCGGCGGTCGCCACCGCCGCGCTGATCTCCGAGGACGTCACCTCCGGACGGTAGCCCCGGGCGGCGGCAGCCGGCCCCCGGCAAAAGGCGGCGGCCCGGCTCTCAGCTTCCGGAGTCGGAGGGCCCGGAATCGGAGATGGGCTCCGTGGAAACCCTGATCCTGACCCCCGCAGGGTCGTCGCTGATCTTGAGGTGCAGCTCCCTGCCCACCAGCACGGTGTGGCTGTCCTCGCCGCCCCCGGGCGCGAGCTGCTCGGCCAGCCGGGTGACCGCCAGCGCCATCGCCCGGCCCCAATCGTGGGGATCCATGCTGGATGCCTCAGCCTCGGCTGCAAAGTTTTCCGGTCCGCTCATGTACCCCCGCTTTCCGCGTCTGGAGCGGGACCCCGGCAAAGACAGTGTGCCCGAACGGACAGCGTGTCTGGAAAGGCAGCGTGTCCGAGAGGCGGGGATGCTCCAGCACCTAAGCATGGCCAGTTTAGTGACCGGGCAGACGTAACGTCCACGATGGAAGCCGGGAGCCGGGGAAGTCGCGCTGCGAAATGCGGCTAGGATTCAGTTCGGGACACCTTCCGCCCACTCGCCTCGAAGGACGCTATGCCAGAGAACAACACCGCGCCGTCCAAGCGCGCGGCCGTGATCGTCAATCCTGCCAAGTCCGTCGGCCCGGCGCTCAAGGGCGCCATTTTCCGGCTGTGCGAGACGCAGGGCTGGGCGGAGCCGCTGTGGCTGGAGACTACGGTCGAAGACCCCGGAGCCGGACAGGCCCGCCAGGCGCTGGAGGCGGGGGTCGACGTCGTCATCGCCGCCGGCGGCGACGGCACGGTCCGCTGCGTCGCGGAGGTCCTCGTCGGCACCGGGACACCGATGGGATTGGTTCCGCTGGGCACGGGCAACCTCCTGGCCCGCAACCTCGGCGTCGACATCAGCGATCCCGTATCCGCCTGCTTCGACGTCCTCAACGGCAGCGAAAAGTCAATCGACGTGGTCAAGGCCACCTTGAACCGCTCCGACGAGGAACAGGTCTTCCTCGTGATGGCCGGCGTCGGGTATGACGCGGCAATCATGGCCGACACCGTGGATGTCCTGAAGGATCGCATGGGCTGGCTCGCCTACGTGGAGGCCGGCATCCGGAAGCTCCCCGGGAAACCGGTAAGGGCCCAGATCAGCGTCGACGGCGGCGCGCCTGTGCGCCGGCGGATTCGCAGCGTGATGATCGGCAATTGCGGCCGGATCATGGGTGGGATCGAGATCTTCCCTGAAGCGAAAGTGGACGACGGCGTGATGGATTTGCTGGTCCTGGCGCCGCGCGGACGGCTCGGCTGGCTCGGAGTTGTGGCCGGAATTTTCGGCCGGCACAAGAGTGAGACCGAATCCGTGGAGTACTTCCAGGGAAAATCGGCGGAAATCACCCTGGAACAGGAACAGGAATTCCAACTCGACGGGGACCACCTCGGCAGCGGCACCCATCTGGCCGTGACGGTGGAGCCTGATGCCCTCAGGATCAGGATGGCGGCGGCCTGACGCCTCGATTCCGCTTGTGGCCCTGACGCGGCCACGGCTCAGCGGGTAGTACCCGGTCGCCACGCGCACGCCGGGCGGCAAAGGCAAGTATTTGGCACTCATGACGGGCTGCCCCCTCCGGCTTGGATGAGCTGAGGCATCAAGCGATGCCGCGACCGATCACCTTGGGGGTAGGCAATGGCGCGTTCCTCTTCAGCCGGGCCCTGGCCGGGCCGGAGGATGTGCTTCTTCGCTACGTCCGCGGCGGCGCCGTGCGGGGGCTTACCGATGGCGCCGCGGGCCGGGACGGGGGTGCGCGGTGACGATCGGCCAGGAACAGGTGCTGAGCCGGATCGATGTCATGAAGCCGTGGCTCGGAGCCGAGGAGTCCCAGGCCGTGGCGGAGGTGATCGCCTCCGCTTGTCTCGCACAGGGGCCCCGCGTCGCCCGGTTTGAGGAGGCCTTCGCCGCCGAGCAGCAGGCCGCACGACGACGTCGTCGTGCCTTCCTTATCCTTGGTCGCCACCGCCACCGCCACCGCCGTCAGCTAGGTGGGCGCGCGGCCGATTTTCGCCGACGTCGAGGCGGAAACCGGGAATGTGTCCGAACGGACTATACGCGAGGCCTTCACGGTGGCCACCCGGGCCGTCATCGTCGTGGACCAGGGCGGCATGCCGGTCGACCTGGAACCGATCCGGAATTTGCGCGACCCGCTGGGCGTCACGGTGATCGAGGATTCTTCCTGCGGAGTAGGTTCTACCTACCGGGGGCGGCCGCCCGGATCCGGCCTGGTAACCGGGATCGTGGACCACACCCGCGACGCCCACGGCGTGGTCCACGCCCGGTTGCTGGACCTGGTACCGGGACGGTCGGGAAAAACCTACGCGGATTGGCTCAAAGACTGCGGCACGGACTTCACCGCCGGGATCAAAACAGCGGCGCTGGACCCGTTCCGCGGCTACGCCAACGCGATCCGCGACGAACTGCCCGAAGCCATCACGGTTCTGGACGCCTTCCGCGTCGTCAAGCTCGGCTCGGCCATGGTCGACGAAGTCCGCCGCAGGGTCCAGCAGAGAACACGCTCGGATACCGGGGACGCAAGGGCGATCCACTCTTTCGTGTCCGCCGGGCGCTGCAGATCGGCGCCGAACACCTCACCGACAAACAGACCGCCCGGCTCGATGCGAAACTCACCGCCGGGGACCCCGGCCACGTAGTCACCCTCGCCTGGCAGTGCTACCAAAAGCTCAGCAACATCTACCACGCCCGCCCGGAACACGGCAGGGCACTCGTCAACGAAGTCATCACATCATTCCCCGACCTGCCCCATCCCGGAAGTCGCCCGCCTCGGACGGACACTCAAACAATGGAAGACGGCCATCCTGGCCTACTTCGACACCAACGGCGCCTCCAACGGCCCCACCGAAGCGATCAACGGCGTCATCGAAACCACCCGCCGAATCGCCCGCGACTTCCGCAACTTCACCAATTACCGGCTCAGATGCCTACTCGCCGCCGGCGGCCACCGCCCCTACCGAATCAAACAGACGAACCATGCCTAAATGCGAAGGGCCGGTTTGCCTACAGACTCGGTGACCCCCATGATTACAAGGTGCTGAGAATTGCCCGTGCGTGGGTTCGCTCCGTGGGGCAGATCTTCTCAAACGAGCGATTGGCATCTGATTGACGACCAATGAGTACGGACCCGAGAGCACCACAGGAGCTTTTCGGAAGAACCATCGCTAGCAATTCTGAACGACGAGGAAACCACAGAAGTGATCGGACGGCGTATAACGGCACCCCGGAGGCTCTCCATGTCTGGGGTCCCGACTTCCGGGACGCGGTTGCATTCCTTGGACGGCCTGAGAGGCCTCGCCTCGTTGATCGTTGTGCTTCATCACTGCGCCTTGACATACCCGGCCTTTTCTACCGTCTACACCTCTGCCGAGGTGCCCCCGCACGGCTCCCTCCTCTGGTGGCTCACTGCAACACCGATCCGAATGTTCACATTTGGGGCTGAATCCGTGGTCATATTTTTCGTCCTCAGCGGCATGGTGGTCTCCATCCCAGTCCTAAGAAATTCAGATTTTGAATGGCGAAGCTATTTCATCAGCCGAACATTACGGCTATGGGTCCCCGTGGCTGCCTCCGTGCTGCTGGCCACACTCTGGATATCACTTGTTCCGCAGACCGGTGGAACTAATGTCAGCGATTGGATCCTTTACCGGAGCACACCTGCCCTGGACTGGTCCGAAGTACTGGCCAGCCTTGACGCAGTGAGGGGACCGACGCGGCTGAACAACCCACTGTGGTCTATTCAGTGGGAACTAATATTCTCGATTCTTCTTCCCGCGTTCGTGTGGACTGCAGTGTTGCTTCGAAGACGACCGATAGTTCTCGCCGTCGCCGCCAGCCTGATCGTTTGGCTGGGCTACACCACCAGCGTTCCCGCACTCATGTACTTGCCGGTGTTTCTCGTCGGCGTAATCATGGCAGTCGGGTGGTCCCCGCTGTCTTCGGGGATGCTAAAGATCGCGAATCACAGATTTGGAACGCTTATTTGGATCACGATCTACATGTCGACAGCGCTGTTGCTGTCGGCGCATTGGATTCTCTGGAGTTTCGGCGTGGATGATCCGGTTGTTTTGGCCGGAAGCCAGATGCTCGTGCTTTCCGGCGCAGCAGCGCTTGTCATTTGTGCAGCCCTTGGCCCCTTGGCCAAGAAATTACTCGAGTCGTTCTGGGCACAATGGCTTGGCAGGATTTCGTTCAGTTTGTATCTGGTGCACGCTCCCATTCTGATCTTTTTCGTATATCTTTTCGGCGGCAATCAATGGCTGAAACCTGTGCTCTTGGCTGTACCGACTTCGCTTCTAGTCGCCCAAATCTTCCACTGGTGTATCGAGGGACCGTCGCACAGACTCGCCAAGGCAGTTGGGAACCAAGCGCGCAAGTCTTGGGATATTTATCCGCTGGGCGGATCGTCCGCCAAGCAGCGCGCGTCAAGTGAAGCGGCAGTGCACGCTACGCCCGTTTGATTCGATGGGGCTACCCCCCCGTTTCGGCTCCTGTCCTGTAAGGATCTATTCCTTGCACGAAGGGAGTTGGCCGTGTCGAAGTCTTGCCTGCCGCGTTCCACGTGGGGGGCGGCGCCGCCGGCGCGGCCAGGGCCATGTCAAATTGCCCATGCATGGCCGGCAGAAACTGCCCAGCGGTGGCCGTCTGGTTTGCCATGCGTCTTCGACGCGATGCCCGTCGAGCACACGACGGCGCCGGGAAGCAGCGCCTGTTAGCGCCATACCGCGGGTCGGGTCCCGGCCCGGCTGATCGAGGAGCAAGATGCGGAGGAGTTGTCCTATTCGACCGTGCGTAACCATGCGCGCCTCCGATGGACCCTGGAAGCCGCCCTGGGTGGCCTCCCGACAAGGCTCATCCCGTATGACAATCCCACGAGCCCGATCACTGGCGTGGTGTTCGAGCAGGGCGGAGTCCCTTCATGGGCTCAATGACAGGATTCGGGCGTGGGAAGCCCAGGAAGAGGGCCGGAGGCCCAAAATCAGGGGATTTAAACACCAGCGCACGATCTTGGCCACCGAAGTCGAAAGACTCCTCGATGACGCCCCCTTCCCAAGTCTGGATGTCCGTGCCGGGAGTCGGTATCCAAGACCGCGTAGTCGATGCCTAAATGCGAAGGGCCCGTAAAGGGTCTGCGGTTTAGCCGCGACCCCCTGTACGGCACCAGCAACTTCCAGTCTTTCTGGTTCGAGGTCCAGCCGGCCTTTGCCTTGGGGCGGGAGGAACTGCTGGCACACCTGGCGCACGACGGGATCTCCGGCCGGCGCGGCACCATGGCCGCGCGCCGGCAGCCTGACTCCGGCCGTGATGCCGGCGGCGCGGACCTGTCCGTCACCGAGCGGCTCACGGACAACACGGTGATTCTTGCGGTCTACCACCAGCTGTCGCCGGACGAGCGGTCCCGGGTGGTCAGTTTCCTTCTGCGGGCCGGCCGCAGGCGGACCCCTGGCTGAGCTCCTGGCCGGGGCTATGGTGGGCCCGACGTGCGGCCCAGCCCCGCCGCCGTCGCGCAATGGGGCAGTTGACCCTGCGGGGCCCCGCGGAGGCGGGCAGCGGCAGGGGACCGTAACCGTCAGCGGCGTCGCTCGGCGGGGAGCTCGGCAGTCCCGCCGGTCATCCCGCCGGCCATCCGGTCCCCTATGCCTTCGCCGTCTTGCGGGCCCGCGTCCCCGGCGGTGCGCTCCGGAGCGGACAGCTGGGCCAGCAGGTCACGGATCTCGGCCAGCAGGGCGGTGTCCGCCGGCAGCGGCTTCTCCTCAGGCTTCGCGGTGGCCAGGCGGCTCTTGATCATCGTGTTGATCTTGTTCATGGGCGTCACGAAGATGAAGTAGACGACGGCCGCCGTGATGAGGAAGGTGACGAAGGCCGTGACGACGCCGCCAAGGTTGACGAACGTCTTCTCGTTACCGGGCCAGATGTGGAAGCCCAGCCCCTCGGTCTCGACGCCGCCTGCCGCGGCAATGATCGGGTTCACGATGTTCGAGGTGAAGGCGCTGACCAGGGCAGTAAAGGCGGTGCCGACGACGACGGCGATGGATAGTTCGATCACGTTGCCGCGCAGGATGAAATCCTTGAATCCTTTGAACATGGGGGACCTCCGGTGTGCCGTTGCTGCATGTCTCTGCGGTAGGTTCTTGTTACTTGAACCAACCGGTAGACGCTACCACCCTGCAGTCGGAGACCGGTGTTCCGGCCCCGCGGATGGCCGCTCGGTCTGCCGTCCACCAAGATGAATGGAATCAGGCCGATACAGCGTAAGCGGCAACGATGTCATCGGTGCTCAACACCTGTGCGTACTTGGCGTTCATCTCAAAGAGACTCACGTCGTGGCTTAGCTTTGCGCGGTCGAATGACGCGTCGTCTGCGACGACGACCGGCCACCCGAGAGAATGTCCGTCCACTACCGTGGCGCGAACACAGCCGGACGTCGTGCATCCCGCGACGATGAGAGAGTCGACCCTCTGTTTTATCAGCAGAGCGGTCAATGGCGTTCCGAAGAAAGCGCTGGCTCGCGCCTTGGGGATAACACTTTCCCCCGTAAGCGGGGCGATCACGTCAGGGATTTCCGCCGCCTCCGAACGGCTGGACTGCCGGTCATCGACAGCGTTTCTCAGTGCGCCGCCGAGGACGCCTGAATCCCCAACGGTGTAGATGACGGGAAAACCCCGGTCGCGGGCCCACCCGATGAGATCTTTGACCCGCGGCAAGGCCGACCATCCAGCCGGCCCGCAGCTCAGGGGCCGATCAGCAATCGAGTCCGCCAGCGAGAGTCCCTCCTCGCCGAGGAAAGCGGTGACAACATCGATAACCAAAAGCGCCGGTCGCTGTCCCACTTCGGGGGTGCGTTCCGGGGAGGCGCCGAATGCTTTGTAAGCTTCGTCAGACATAACGTCTCGCCAAGAATTCACGGTTCTTCCTCACATCAGTTCGGGGTTATAAAGCTTCGGCTCGACCATCTAAAGTAAGGGTGCCGGACCGACCTTGCGGTAGTGGCTTGCAATCTCATCACTTGTCGTCAGCCACACATCGGGCTGGCTGGCGACAAACTCCAGGGCAAGGTCCAAGTATTTCGCTCGAAGTGGTTGGCCGGAGATAAACGTATGTAGAGGAAGGGCCATGACGCGGCCGCCGCTGCTCGAGTCTTTACTAAGCTGTTCGTACTGGTCAATGACCATTTGCGAGAACTCCGCGGCGCTCACGGCGCCACCCAGCATCCTTACATCGTTTACTTCAAACGAGTACGGAACGCTCATCATTCCCGGCACATTAAGGTGGAAAGGCTGATCGTCGGCAGACCAATCCAGGAGGTAATCAACACCCAGCCCCGCCAGGATTCGCGGCGTTTCCGGTGTTTCACTCGCATTGGGTCCGAGCCAGCCCTTGGGCCGCGACCCGGTGTGCGATTCAATCGTGTCGACGACATCGTTGAGGTAAGCCAGCTCCTCCTGCGGCGACATCCCGGCCTGAAGTATGGAATTGCTACGGCCGTGCGCAAGCCAGGCCCATCCGCGTTCTCTTCCTGCCTTAATTATCTGCGGATAACGGCTGCAGACATCTGAATTCAGCAGGACACTCGCACGCATCCCGTGCCGGTCAAGAGACTCCATGATCCGCCAGATTCCAACGCGCAGCCCGTAGTCCCGCCACCCATGGTTAAGCGGGTCAAGCGGGAGATCGGCCGATCCGGCGGAAATGGATATGGACCGCTTTCCCAGATGGAAATGTTCGATGTTGAGTCCGACATAGAAAGCCACGCGCTTTCCATTTGGCCAATCAAGCGGGGGACGCTCGACAATGGGGCTGTAGTCATAAAGTTCTTGTTCGATGATTGCCGCCCCCGAAATTGCCCAATGGATGGGGTGAGGCTATCGGCACGATTAGAGACATGTCAAAAAAGTCATAATGCTAGCGCCGGGCGGTCCACGGTGCCGGCCGCAGCGCTCAGGGGGGCCCGGTCGGGCGCGGGCTGCCCGTTGTCGAAGCGTGCCAAGGCCACTGTCTGCTGGCCGCTTCCTTCGTCGCGGCCCAGCCCGGGCAAGACCCCTGAGGGCGGCGGGGGCGACACAAAGAGGAAGACAAAGTGTGATCTGTTGCACTAAACATTCAATGGTTATACCGTTGCGTACCGCGCGACTCCGTAGCGCTATTCGGTGCTGAAAACGAAAGAAACCGTATGAAAATAGCAAGTCCAGAACCATTGACGGGCCCCGCCGTCGCTTTGAAACCGGGGCGTCAATCGCTCGGTGCGAATTCCAGGAAGCAATTGCTGGGCCTCACGGGCGTCCTGGGCTTCCTGCTGATGTGGGAGCTGAGCTCACGGTTGGGCCTTGTTGATCCGCGGTTCCTGCCGCCGGCGAGTGAGGTCGTGGCGGCGTTGGTCGGGGATCTGGGGCTGGGGAGGTTCTGGGTCGCGGTGGGCCAGACGATGCAGGCCTGGGCGATCGGTCTGGCTGTTTCGGTCGTGCTGGCGGTGGTGCTGGGTTTCATGGTCGGGTCCTCGGGTTTTTTGCGGCGGGTGACGAACTCGACGGTGGAGTTCCTGCGGCCGATCCCGTCGGTGGCGCTGATCCCGCTGGCGGTGTTGTTGTTCGGGGTGAAGATCGAGTCGTCCCTGATGCTGATCATTTACGCGTCGTTCTGGCAGATCTTCATTCAGGTCCTCTACGGGGTGGCCGATGTGGACAACGTCGCGATGCAGACCGCGAAGTCCTACGGGCTGAACTCCCTGGCCCGGGTCCGGCACGTGGTGTTCCCGACCGCGCTGCCGTACCTGATGACCGGGATCCGGCTGGCCGCGGCCGTGGCCCTGATCCTGGCCGTCACCGCCGGCCTGGTGATCGGTTCCCCGGGCCTGGGCCGCGAGATCGCCCTGGCCCAGTCCGGCGGGGCGATCTCGGGAATGTATGCCCTGGTGCTGGCCACCGGCCTGATCGGGGTGGTCATTAATCTGGCCATGCGCCAGGTCGAGCGCCGGACCCTGTCCTGGCACTCCTCGGTCCGCTCGGAGGCGATCGCATGAACGCCCTGAAACGGTTCGGCTATGCCATCGCCCTGCCCGTGCTCCTGGTCGGGCTCTGGTGGGCCGCCAGCGCCGGGTCCACCAGCATCTTCGTTCCCCGGCCGGCGCCGCTGGCCGCGACGTTCGTCCAGACCTGGCTCGGGGACCGGATCCTCTCCGACGTGCTGCCGAGCATGGGCCGGCTGCTGGCCGGAGTCCTCGCCGCGATCCTGCTCGGCGTCAGCGGCGGGCTGCTCATCGGCTCGGTCCGCTGGCTGCGCGAGCTCACCGAACCGGTCCTGGAATTCTTCCGCGCCATCCCGCCGCCGGTGCTGGTGCCGGTGCTGATGCTCCTGGTGGGCATCACCGACTCCATGAAGGTCGCCGTGATCGTCTCCGGCTGCGTCTGGCCGGTGCTGCTGAACACCATCGAAGGCGTCCGGGCCATCGACGCGGTGCTCTCGGACTCGGCCCGCACCTACGGCATCACCGGCCGGGCCCGGGTACGGTACCTCGTGCTGCCCTCCGCCGGGCCGCAGATCATGGCCGGCATCCGCCAGTGCCTGTCCATCGGGCTGATCCTGATGGTCATCTCCGAAATGTTCGCCTCGTCCTCGGGGCTCGGCTTCACCATCGTCCAGTTCCAGCGCTCCTTCGCGATCCCGGAAATGTGGTCCGGCATCGTGATCCTGGGCCTGATCGGGGTCGCCATGTCATTCATCTTCCAGTGGACCGAGCGGCGCGTGCTGCGCTGGTACCACGGCCTGCGAGAGGTAGAAAATGCAGCCTGAAATCACCGACCCCACCACCCGCGCCGCCGGGCAGGCCCTTCCGGCCGGGCAGGCCATGCTCTCCGTGCGCGGGCTCAAAAAGGTCTACCAGACCGACGCCGGCGACATCGAAGCGGTCCGGAACCTGACCTTCGACCTGCGCCCGGGCGAGCTCGCCTGCCTCGTGGGGCCCTCCGGCTCCGGCAAGACCACCTTGCTCAAATGCATCTCCGGACTCATGGCCCCCACCGCCGGCGAGGTCCTCCTGGACGGCAAGCCCGTCGCCGGGCCGCCGAAAAAAATGGCCGTCGTGTTCCAGGAATACGGCCGCTCCCTCTTCCCCTGGATGCGGGTCCGCGAAAACGTCGAGCTGCCGCTGAAAAACCAGGGCGTGCCCAAGGCCGAACGCGCCCGCCTGGTCGAGGACGCCCTCGAGGCCGTGGGCCTGTCCCACGTCCCGCGCTCCTACCCCTGGCAGCTCTCCGGCGGCATGCAGCAACGCGTCGCGATCGCCCGCGCCATCGCCTACCAGCCCGAAGTCCTGCTCATGGACGAACCCTTCGCCGCCGTCGACGCCCAGACCCGCGCGGACCTCGAAGACCTCATCCGCACCGTCTGGAAAAAACTCGGCGTCACCGTCCTCTTCGTCACCCACGACATCGACGAATCCGTCTACCTCGGCGAACGCGTCATCATCCTCTCCAGCTCCCCCACCGTCGTCCAGGAAGACCTCACCATCGACCTGCCCGCCGACCGCGACCAACTCAACACCCGCGCGCTGCCCCGCTTCACCGAACTCCGCCACCACGTCTACGAACAAATCCAACTCGCCAAAAAAGGCCACCGCCCCGCCGCCGCCAGCGACACCGTATAGGCCGATCATCGTCGCATTCAGCAGGGATTTGAGCTTTGTGCGCCCATAATTTCTTACAGCGATAGATCATGACCATTTTTAGGAGCAAACCCGTGAATAAACCCATTTTAATTGTGGCCGCCCTGTCGGCGCTGGTATTGAGCGCTTGCGCAGGTCCTCAAGAGCCCTCAGCTGGCGCGCTGACGAAGGTCACGGCTGGCGTCATCCCTATCGTGGATTCGGCGCCCATCTGGCTCGGGAAATCGAAAGGGTTTTTCGAGGAAGAGGGCCTCGACCTGGATATCAAGACCGGCTCGGGTGGCGGTGCTATCCTGCCCGCTGTCGTTTCCGGCAGTTATGACTTCGGGATGGGCAACACGGTCTCCGTTCTGCTGGCGCGAGACAAAGGCATGGATGTCAAGTTTGTCAGCAACGAGGCCACCACGGCCGGTGCCCCTAAGTCGCAGGCGGTCATTGTTCCAAATGACTCCCCGATCAAGACGCCTGCCGACCTTGCCGGCAAGACCGTCGCTGTGCTTGGTATCTCCGGCTCCGTAGATACCACCATCCGGGCCATAGTCGATGCGGATGGCGGCGACTCGAGCACCATGAAATTCGTCGAGCTCGCTCCCTCGGAGGTTCAGGCGGCGGTCGAAAAGAAGCAGGTAGATGCGGGCTGGATCCTAGCTCCATTCCTTCAAAAGGCAGTCGCCGAAGGTAGCCGGGTCGTCACATATAATTTCTCAGAGTTTTCTCCGAACTTTACTCTGGCCGGCTACTTTGCAATGAATGAGACGATCAAGAGCCGGCCTGCTGTAGTGGAATCCTTTAATAAGGCCCTGGCGAAGTCGGTTGCGTACGCACAAGAACACCCGGATGAGGTGCGTGAGATCGTGACAACGTACACCAAGAACACTGTGGAACAGCTGAAGTCGATGGATCTTCCCACGTTCACGGTGGACTTTGACATGGAGTCAGAGGGCAAGCTGGCCGACGTGGTCTACGAGTACGGAATGTTGAAGCAGAAAGCCAGTCTCGAGAACGCTTTCCCCTAACCCGGACTTTCCATCCACGGGCGGCAGTTAGCAAAAAGGCGAGGGCCTCCGGTCTCAATCGGGTCATCACACCCAATCGGGACCGGAGGCCCTCATGTCTTGCCGCTGCCGAACGGACTAGATTTTCGCGGAAACCGGCTTCCTTGTTGCTTCGGCCTTCGCCGGGGGCGCGGCGTGCGCGATCCGCTGGGGCACGATTGCCAGTGCGGCCACGGCAATCAGCGCAGCTGCGGCAAAGGTGTAGAAACCCCACGGGTAGGCGATGCCGGCCGCCACAAGGGTGCCCGTCACGGCGGGACCCAGGATGGCGCCAAGCCGGCCGACCCCGGCGGAGTAACCCAACGCCGTGGCCCGCAGTCGGCTGGGGAAGAGCTGGCTGACCCAGGCGTAAACGAGAACCTGGGAGCTGAATACGAAGACACCGGTGACGAAGACGGCCGCGTTGAGGAGCAGCTCGTTCTGAAGCTTGATGCTCAGGACGGCAAGGAGAACGGCTGACAGGCCGAACCACAGCAGGACCACCTTTTTCGCGCCGTGCTTGTCGGCCAGGATGCCGGCGATGACGAGCCCGACGACGGCGCCCACGTTGAGCACCAGGAGCTGGGCGATGCCTGCGGTGATGGAGTAGCCGGCGGAGGCCATGAGCTGCGGAAGCCAGGTGTTCAGGCCGTAGACGAGCAGCAGGCCCATGAAGGAGGCGACCCCGACCCCGACGGCGACTAGCGGGTAGGGCTTCTTGGCAAGGTCGCGGAAACCGGCTGTCTCCACCGGGCCAGCGGCTTGACGGACCGGCGGCAGGGACTCGGGCAGCTTGAACCACAGGAACGGCAGCAGGGCCAGTCCCGCCAGGCCGCCGACGACGAACATCATCCGCCAGTTCGGGACCAGCAGGAGTGCCAGGAAAGCGGTGAGGACGGCGCCGACGTGGTACCCGGTCATCGTCCTGGTAGTGGACCGGCCGGTGGACCCTTCGGCGGTGGCGTAGTCGTTCATGTAGGCCAGCGCCGCGGGCAGGCAGGCGCCGAGACCCAGGCCGGCCAAGAACCGGAAGACGCTGAAGACCAGCACGTTGGGGGCGATCACGATGGCGAGGGTGAACAGGGAGAACCAGGCGACGCAGGCGATCAGCAGCCGCCGGCGGCCAAGCCGGTCCGAGAGCGGGGCGATGAACAAGGCGCCGAGGCCGACTCCGACGAGGGAAATCGTGGCAGCCAGGGTCGCTCCTACCGCGTTGAATCCGAGTTCCTGGCTCTTGATCAGCGTCGGGATGACGGTGCCGAGCACCACCAGATCGAAACCATCAAGCACCATGGCCAGCCAGCAAAGCCATACGGGCCAGCGGGAAGAGCGGTCAGCGGACGTCATTGGCATTGCAACCTCGAAGGTAGGGCTCGGCGTCGAGCGCGTGTGAAGCTGGGTGTCGGAGCGGGGGGGGTTCGGTGCGACACCGGGCACCCCGCGGTTTCCAACCTGAGATTTGTATCACTGGCCGATGTAAGGTGGGACACTAGCAACCGTTCAATGGAATGGCGGACCCCCCGACGCGCGGGGCCGCCCCCGCCCGGGAGGAAGACATCGTGGCCAATTCCGCCTCCGGCGATTCGGTGGTGGACCGCGTGGTACGCGTGATCGCGGCCTTTCCCGAGGGCGTCACCGTGCTCCAGCTGTCCGAACTGGCGGCCCGGGCGGAACTGCCGGTGACCACGGCCCACCGCTTGGTCCGGCAGCTTGCCGGGCATGGGCTGCTCGAACTCGGTGCCGGCGGATCGGTCCGCCTTGGCCTGCGGCTGTGGGAGCTGGTAATCCGGAATTCCCCGACGCTGGCCCTGCGGGAGGCGGCCATGCCGTTCATGGAGGACATCCAGCAGGTGCTGAACCAGAACGTGAACCTCGCCGTGTTGGACGGCTGGGAGGCGCTCTTTGTCGAACGGCTCTCCCGGCGCGGTTCGGTGGCAAACCGGGCACAGGTCGCCGGGCGGATGCCGGTGCATGTTTCCTCGGCCGGCCTGGTGCTGATGGCCGGCCAGTCCCCGGCGGTCCAGGCGGACTACCTGCGGCAATTCCGCGATCCGGCCGGAAAGCTGGGTGCGGACGATGTCCGGACACTGCTCCGGGAGTCGGCCGGCCATGGCTTCGCCCAGCTGGCCGGGGTCGTGGATCCCGGCACCTGGGGAATTGCCGTGCCCGTGCGCGGTGCCCGTAACCGTACTGTCGCGGCGCTCGGCGTCGTCGTGCCCCTGCGCGAGATGCGCCTCCAGGTGCTGGTCCCGGCGTTGCAGACCGCGGCGCGCGGGATCGGGCGGCAGCTGCAGAACGCGAACAGCACCACCACGTTCCGTTCAATGGAATCCGTGTAACGCCCGTCACGCCGTCGCCCGCACACTGGATCCAGAGACTCCCACCGACCCGCAACGAAGCGAGGAACCCATGGCCAACCGTAAAGCCATCACCACCCAGGTCGCCATCCTGGGCGCCGGCCCGGCAGGGCTCATGCTGTCACACCTGCTGGCCAAGGCCGGGATCGAATCGACCGTGATTGAGCTTCGGAGCCACCAAGAGATCGCGGAAACTGCCCGTGCGGGCATCCTGGAGCACGGCTCGGTCAAGATGCTGGTGGACAGCGGCGTCTCTGACCGGGTGCTGCGGAACGGCGACCGGCACGACGGGATCGAGTTGCGCTTCAACGGCGAAAGCCACCGCGTCGATTTCCAGAACCTCGTGGGCGAATCCGTCTGGCTCTACCCGCAGACGGACGTCTTCCTCGACCTCGCCGCCCGGCGCCAGGCCGACGGCGGCGACGTCCGGTACAGCGTCACGGACACGACCATCCATGACATCGAAGGCAAACCCAAAGTCTGGTTCACCGACGC
This sequence comes from Arthrobacter sp., assembly GCA_025464875.1. Classification (GTDB taxonomy): domain Bacteria; phylum Actinomycetota; class Actinomycetes; order Actinomycetales; family Micrococcaceae; genus Arthrobacter. The sequence continues at coordinate 15,164 of JAODMV010000023.1, forward strand.
CGGCGGCGTGGAGTATGAGCTCCAGGCGGACTTCATCACCGGCGCTGACGGCTCCCGCAGCCACTGCCGCTTCCAGATCCCGGAGGCCAAGCGGAAGTGGTATTTCCACGAGTATCCCTTCGCCTGGTTCGGCATCCTGGCCGAGGCGCCGCGCAGCTCCGATGAACTGATCTACGCCAATTCGGAGAACGGCTTCGCCCTCATCAGCCAGCGGACCGAAACGGTGCAGCGGATGTACTTCCAGTGCGATCCGAACGAGGACGTCCAGAACTGGAGCGAAGACCGGATCTGGGACGCCTTCCGCAGCCGCGTCAACGGCAACGGCTTCGAGCTCAAGGAGGGGCCGGTCATCGACAAGACGGTGCTGAAGTTCCGCAGCTTCGTCCACACCCCGATGCGTCACGGCAAGCTGTTCCTCGCCGGGGATGCGGCCCACACCGTGCCCCCGACCGGGGCCAAAGGCCTGAACCTGGCCCTCCATGACGTCAAGGTGCTCTTCGAAGGCCTCGACCGCTTCTACCGGAACGGTTCGACTGCGCTGCTGGACGCCTACAGCGACCGCGCCCTGGACCGGGTCTGGAAGGCGCAGCAGTTCTCCTACTGGATGACGTCCATGCTGCACACGCCTGCCGAGGCGGACGACTTTGCCCGCGCCCGCCAGCTCGGCGAGCTCAACTCGGTGGTGTCGTCCCGCCACGGGCGCTCCTACCTCGCCGAGGCGTACACCGGTTGGCCGGGCGCCCGCTAGGGCTCGGGGACGCCGGGCGTCGTTGCGGGCACTAGTCCTCTTCCAGCGTTTCCGTGAGGTGGTGGGTCGGAATCCGGTCCCGGTCGTAGGTAATCTCGGTATAGCCGTGCGGTTCGGGTTTGCCGGTGGGGCCCAGGTTCACGAAGACTATTTCCTCGATCGTGAGGATGCTCTGGCGCGTGATCATGTTGCGGACCTCGGCGCGCATGGTTAGGGAGGTCCGGCCGAAGCGCGTCGCGGTCAGGCCCATCTCGATCAGGTCACCCTGGACGGCGGAACTGACGAAGTTGATCTCGGAAATGTACTTGGTGACGGCCCGGCCGTTGCCCAGCTGCAGGATGGCGTAGATCGCGGCTTCCTCGTCGATCCATTTCAGCAGGCTTCCGCCGAACAGCGTGCCGTTGGCGTTGAGGTCCTCCGGTCGGACCCATTTGCGGGTGCGGAAGGTGATGTCGGCCTGTTCCATACTGCGAGATTAGCCGACGCCGGCGCGGCGGCCGAGTGTGACCGGGCGCCCGCCCTGCGCTGCTGCTGACCTCACCGCCGGGCCTCAGGTCATGGCGGTGTGCGCGGCGCTGCGCGAATCGATGGTCTTGGCATAGCAGTACGAGTGTTCCACGCCCTTATGGGGGCCGAAGTTTGGTACCGGCATAAAGCCTGAGCTCTCATAGAAGTTCCTGCCGTCAGGCTGGGCCGAGCCCGCCTCCGCGGCGACGGAAGTGATGCCGAGGGCGTGGGCGTGGCCTTCCAGCGCCGCCAGGATCGAGCTCGCGACGCCGGAGCCGCGCGTGTAGGGCAGCACGTAGAGCCGCTTGATCTCGGCGGTGTGCTGGTCCAGGAGCCGCAGTCCGCCACAGCCCACCGGCTGCCCGGAGGCCTTGTCGTGCGCGACCAGGAAGATAGCGGCGTCGGCTTCCGACGGCGGCGGTCCGGGCTCGTGGTCGCTGGTGCCGAAGCGGGCGTCCAGTTCCGCCTGCTGGGCCGCGCGCAGGCCCGCACCCACCGGGTTGGCCCAGGTGACCTGTCTGATGTTGAGCCGCGGATTGGTCTGCATCGCTGCCTCGATTCGCCGAAGGTTTATGCAGCTCAAGGCTATGCAGCACCGGTTTCGGCGGTGTTTCCTGCGCGTAAGGGTTCGGAGAACTGTTCCCGGCGTCGGCAATGCCGCGCTGCCCGTGCCGGGGGGCTATGCCGAGCGGCCGGTGGGGTCCTCCGCCGTCGGATCCGCGAGGGCTAGGCCGCCCACCGGGCTGGCATCCCAGTGGATTAGCTGCCAGCCGGCGTCGGGGTCGCCTTCCAGCGCCACAATGCCGGTGTTGGCGAGCACGTGCCGCGCGGCGAAGCCGGGTTCGACGTTGGCGGCCCGCAGCCCGGCCCAGACGCGGATCGCGGCACCGTGGCTGACCACCGCGACCGTGCCCGCCGGGTCTGCCCCAGGCTCCGTGCCGGGCCGGCCCGCCGCGCCGGTGGCAACGGCAATCTCCTCGATGGCGGCGTCATAGCGGTCGAAGAAATCGTGCCCGCTGGGACCGGCGGGCATCCGGCGGTCCAGCTCGCCGGCGGACCACGCGAACACCGTGTCCAGGTACCGCAGGTGCGATTCCTGGTCGGTGCGCTTCTCCAGCGACCCGGCCTCGATCTCGTGCAGGCCGGTGAGCACCTCGACGTCCAGCCCCCGCACGCTCGCCAGGGGCCGGGCCGTGACCTGGGTGCGGATCAGGGTGGACGCGTAGAGATGATCGAGGGGCTCATTCGCCAGGGACCGGGCCAGGGCGGCAGCCTGCCGTTCTCCGAGTTCGGTCAGCCCCGGACCCGGATGGGCGGTATCCAGCTGGCCCAGGACATTCCCGGGAGTCTGGCCGTGGCGGATGAGCAGAAGCCTCACTGGAGGTGGTCCACCAGCTCGTCCGCGATGCCGGTGTACTTGCCGGGGGTAAGCGCCAGCAGGCGGGCTTCGGCTTCCTTGGACAGGCCAAGGCTCTGGACGAATTCCCGCATCCGGTCGGCGTCGACGCGCTGCCCGCGGGTCAGGTCCTTGAGCCGCTCGTAAGGATTCTCCATGCCCTCGACGCCGGCGATGGCCTCCGCGCGCATGACCATCTGGATGGCCTCGCCCAGGACTTCCCAGTTCGTGTCCAGATCGGCGGCGAGCACGCCCTCCGCGACCTTCAGGCGGTCCAGTCCCTTGGCCACATTGGAGATGGCCAGCAGGGAATGGCCGAAGGCCACGCCGATGTTGCGCTGGGAGGAGGAGTCCGTGAGGTCGCGCTGCCAGCGGGAGGTGACCAGGGTGGAGCCCAGCACGTCCAGCAGCCCGGAGGAGATCTCCAGGTTGGCTTCCGCGTTTTCGAAGCGGATCGGGTTGACCTTGTGCGGCATTGTGGAGGAGCCGGTGGCGCCCGCGACGGGGATCTGGACGAAGTAGCCGATCGAGATGTAGCTCCAGATGTCGGTGCAGACGTTGTGCAGGATCCGGTTGAACCGCGCGACGTCGGCGTAGAGCTCCGCCTGCCAGTCGTGGCTTTCGATCTGCGTGGTCAGCGGGTTCCAGCTCAGGCCGAGGCTTTCGACGAAGCTCTTCGCGACGTGCTGCCAGTCTGCGCCCGGGACGGAGGCTGCATGGGCGGCGTAGGTGCCGGTGGCGCCGTTGATCTTGCCCAGGTATTCGGTCCGGGCGATCCGGTCCAGCTGGCGGTTGAGCCGGTGGGCCATGACGGCCAGTTCCTTGCCCAGGGTGGTGGGGGTGGCCGGCTGGCCGTGCGTGCGGGAAAGCATCGGGACGGCCCGGTTGTCCTCGGCCATCTTGCTGATCTGCGCCACGAGGTCGCGGGCGGCCGGCAGCCACACGTCCTCCACGGCACCCTTGACGCCGAGGGCGTAGGAGAGGTTGTTGATGTCTTCGGAGGTGCAGCCGAAATGCACCATGGCCGTGAGGCGTTCGATGCCGATGCCGGGCAGGCGGCGGCCGATGTAGTACTCCACGGCCTTGACGTCGTGCACGGTCACGGCCTCGATGTCGGCCAGTTCGGTGACGGAGTCGGCGTCGAATTCGGTGACGATGGCGCGCAGTTTCTCCTGCTGTTCCGCGGTCAGCGGTCCGGCGCCCGGCAGGACGCTGTTGCTGGCCAGGTGGATGAGCCATTCCACTTCCACGGCCACACGGTCGCGGTTCAGGGCGGCTTCGGAGAGGTAGTCAACCAGCGGCGCGACGGCCGGCTGGTAGCGGCCATCCAGCGGGCCGAGCGCGATCTGGCGTGGTGACGCGGCGAGGGCCAGGCGTCCGGAGGGCGTGCGGGTGGCGGCGGTGGCGGCGGTTTGAGGCATGCCCCGATTCTTTCACGAAGTGCCGCCGGGCCTTAAGCGCACTTGTCCGGATGACCTCGGCGCCGTTGCCGGCCGTCCCCTCCGTGCCGCCGGGCGCCGCTGTCCACATAGCGGCGCCGGGCGCTTCAGCGCGACCGCCGGACTCTCTAGCGTCGGTGACATGACCATCGGGACGACGCGCAGCGCGCTGCCAGTTGTAATGACCCACGCAATGACCAACGCAGTGACCAGCGCGCTGGCGGACTCGGTCGCTGCCGCGGATGCTGCCTCGTGCGCTTCACGCAGCTTCGAGGTCCAGCAGTTGGCGGCCCGCCTGTCGGCCTGCGCCGAGCTGGCCGACGCCGCACTCGCGCACCTGGCCCGGCTGGAGCTGCAGACCTGGCAGTCGCCGGCCGGACGGGCCTACCGCACAGCCCTGTCCCTGCAGGCGGCTTCGCTGCGCAGGAGCCGGAACAATTTGCAGGACGCCGCCGCCGTGGTGCGACGGCATGCCCAGAACGTGGCGCTTGCCGCCGGCCGGCCGGGCTACTGATGGCGGAGGCGTCCCCTGCCGGCTCCGGAGGAGCGCCGCGTCCGTCCGCGCCGCCTGCCGACGGCATCCTGCAGATCCGCGGCGGGGTGGGCGGCCTGCGCTTCCAGTTTGAGGAGCTGCTGGCCGGCGCCGCGGCCCTGGACGTTGTGGTGAGGCGGCTGGCGTCCGTGGAAGCGGAGACGGAGGCGGTCCGCCGCGCGCTTTTCTCTTACCAGTCCGATTCCTACGCCAGCGGCAGCAACGCGATTATCAGCGCGGGCGAGGCCGGCCAGGTGCTGGGCCGGGTCCGGGCGGAGCTGGAGCGCCTCACCCGGGAGGTCCGGGCGAGCCACCGGGAATACGAGTTCACGGAAGCCAGGAATGCGCTGCTCCTGGGGATGGGGGTCTACGTCCCAGCAGAGGGGTCAGAGGCGGGGGTGTTCGGTGGACCGCCGCTGTTCGGTCTACCTCCGGTCCACGCCCGCGACGTCGTGGAATACGGGATCGCCGGGGCACCGGCGAAACTGGCGCTGCTCCTGGGGTTCTCGGCGCCGCTGGCCGGGGGGATTCGAGCAGTTGCCGGGACCGGGGGCGTCCGGAGGATCATTCGCGAATTGACGGCCGCTCCCGGTCTGGAGTTCCTCAGGCCCCGCCCGGTCCGGATCGCGGCCCGGCAAACCGCCGTCGAGGACGCCGACGTCTCGCCGGCGGGGTTGCTGCTGCGGGCCGAAGCGGTGGGACGCGCGAGGGGAGATATCGAGGTTCTCCAACTCGGCGACGGGGGCCGGCGCGCATGGGTCGTGATCATTCCGGGCACCCAGCTGGACGGGCTGCCCGCGGGCACGAACCCCTTTGACCCCGCCGGCGTCGCCGAAGGCCTGGGGTATGGCTCCGAGGAGACCGCATCGGCGATCCGGCGCGCCCTGCACGAGGCAGGCGCGGGGGCGGGTGAGCAGATTGCTGCCGTGGGCTACAGCCAGGGTGGCATCCATGCCATGAACCTCAGCCAGGACGAGGCGTTCCTGGCCGACTACGATCTCAAGTTTGTGCTGACGGCCGGCTCCCCGGTGGGCGGCATCGAGCCCGCCCCGGGGATCAGCACGCTTCATCTGGAGCACGAACAGGACTGGGTGCCCGGGACCGACGGGCTGCGCAACCCCGACACGCGGGACCGGGTGACCGTGACGCTGACCAACCCGCTGGACATTCCCGCCTGGCAGGACTTCGGCCTTGGCCCCGGGCACCGTCTGGGGAACTACGCCGACGGGGCCGAAGCCGTCGCCGCGAGCAGCGATCCCTCCCTGCAGGCCTCCGCCGCCGCGCTGGCGGCCGTGGTGGGCGCAGGCGGCGCCGCGACCGCCACCCGGGTCTCCCTGAGGCGGGATGCGATGCCCGCACGCGGGGGAGCGGCCATGGCGCCCGGCCCGCGTCGCGTCCCGGCAGGAGCGCACGCCCGCCAACCGGAGAACCAGCGCCAGGCGGAGAACCAGCGCCAGCCGCAGGGCCCGCCGGCCTAGCGCCGGCGGGCGCCCGGCAGCCAGCTGGTCAGGAGGGAAATGACGGTGATGATGATGGCGGCAAAGACGGCAGTCCAGAAGAAGGAGTCGATGGTGAAGTGGACGGGGGTGTAGCTGCTGATCCAGGAGGTCAGGTAGAGCATCGCCGCATTGATGATGATCGTAAACAACCCCAGCGTGAGAATGGTGATCGGCAGCGACAACAGGCTGATCAAGGGGCGGACAACGGCGTTGACCAGGCCGAAGATCAGTCCGATGAAGAGATACGCCAGGATAATCCCGACGGTGTCCGCGCCCTGGGTGACGCCGCTGCTGGCCACGGCTGCCTCGGTGGCGGACGTGGAGATGTCCAGCCCGGGAAGGATCCAGCTGGCGACCCAGAGGGCCAGCCCGTTGATGATGACCCGCACGATGAAGGAGAACATGGCCCCATGCTGTCATATCGCCTCCCGTTGCGGCAGGGACGGCGAAG
>JAODMV010000024.1 GCA_025464875.1 Arthrobacter sp.
CTGGTGGATCAGGACGCGGGCGTTGGGCAGTGCGAGGCGCTTGCCCGGCGTGCCGGCCGCGAGGAGCACAGCGGCGGCGCTGGCCGCCTGGCCTAGGCAGACCGTCTGGATCTCCGGCCGGATGTACGTCATCGTGTCGTAGATCGCGGTCATGGCGGTGAAGGAGCCACCCGGGGAGTTGATGTAAAGGGTGATGTCGCGGTCCGGGTCGGTGGACTCGAGCACCAGCAGCTGTGCCATCACGTCGTCGGCGGAGGCGTCATCAACCTGGACGCCCAGGAAGATGATGCGGTCCTCGAACAGCTTGGTGTACGGGTCCTGGCGCTTGAAGCCGTAGGGGGTGCGCTCTTCGAACTGCGGCAGCACGTAACGGCTGCTCGGCAGGTTACCGGCCGTCGATCCGAAATTGTAGTTCATGTTCATTGCTCCTGAATTCATTTCTCTCTACGTGCCGGTCAGTGTTCGGTGGCAGCGGCAGTGCCCGTGTCACTGTCAGGGCCGGTGCCGTTGACGTTGGTTCCGCCGCCGCCGGCTACGGATCCCGCGTGCGCGGCGATCTTGTCGAAGAAGCCGTACTCGAGGGCTTCCGTCGCGGTGAACCACTTGTCACGGTCGTTGTCCCGGAGGATGGTGTCCACGCTCTGCCCGGTCTGGTCTGCAGTCAGGTCGGCCATGACCTTTTTCATGTGCAGGATCAGCTCGGCCTGGATCTTGATGTCCGAGGCCGTGCCGCCGATGCCGCCGGAGGGCTGGTGCATGAGGATGCGGGCGTTGGGGGTGGCGTAGCGCTTGCCCTTGGTTCCGGAGGACAGCAGGAACTGGCCCATGGAGGCGGCGAGGCCGGTTGCCACGGTCACGACGTCGTTCGGGATGAACTGCATGGTGTCGTAGATGGCCATGCCTGCGGTGACGGAGCCACCCGGCGAGTTGATGTAGAGGTAGATGTCCTTTTCGGGGTTCTCCGCCGAGAGGAGCAGCAACTGCGAGCAGATCGCGTTGGCGTTCTCATCGCGCACCTCGGAGCCGAGCCAGATGATGCGCTCTTTCAGCAGGCGGTTGTAAATGTAGTTATCCTGGGCTGCCGGATCGACGGTAGCCATCCGGGGCGCCCCTGCTTGCTGTGACATGTGTACTTTACCTCTCACTGGCGACGGTGACGCCACTGGACGACATCACTGAACTTTCCTACTTGGACACTAACGGTTTTCGGAGCCGGTTTGTGCTCAGCTACGGGGCTGTTCGCTGACGGCGCACGATTGCGGGGGCCCAGCTTGCCGCCCCCGGAGCGACGAGCGGAGGGACTCCCGGCGGGGCGACCGGCGGGGCGACACACCCCTTAAAACCAACAGCCCCCGGATCGGTGGTCCAGGGGCTGTCGGGAGGGACTAATTAGAACTTTGCGGCTGCCGGGTCATCGTTCGGCGTGGCCTTGGCGTCTGCCGCTTCCTCGGCAGCAGCAGCGGCGTTTGCCTCCTCTGCGGGAGCCTCTTCTGCGGGAGCCTCTTCGCCGCCGGGGCGGACGAAGTCGCTGAGGTCAACCTTGTTGCCCTCGGAGTCGGTCACCTCTGCCTGGCCCAGGACGACGGCCAGCGCCTTGCGGCGGCGGACCTCGGAGACCATCATCGGGACCTGGCCGCTCTGATCGATGATCTGGGCGAACTGGTTCGGGTCCATGCCGTACTGGCTGGCGGTGGTGACGATGTAGTCGATCAGCTCGTTCTGGCTGACGTTGACGTCTTCCTTGTCGGCGATGGCGTCGAGGATGACCTCGTTCTGGAAGGCACGCTCGGTGTTGGCCTTGACCTCGGCGCGGTGCTCTTCGGTGTCGTGCTCGGTGTCACCGTGGGCGTTCTCGGGCTTGAAGTGGGCTTCAAGCTGCTCTTCAACGACGGATTCCGGCACGGGAACCACGACGAGCTCGACGAGCTTGTCGAGGACCTTGTCGCGGGCCTCTACACCCTGCTCGACGACCTTGGAGCCGACGGCCTGCTTGGCGAGGTCCTCGCGGAGTTCAGCCAGGGTGTCGAATTCGCTGGCCAGCTGCGCGAAGTCATCGTCGGCCTCGGGAAGCTCGCGCTCCTTGACGGTCTTGAGGGTTACCTTGACCTGAGCGGCTTCGCCGGCGTGCTCGCCGCCCACGAGGGTGGTGTCGAAGATGGCGTCCTCGTCGGCGCTGAGGCCGGTGACGGCCTCGTCGAGGCCTTCGAGCATGGTGCCGGCGCCGACCTGGTAGGACAGGCCCGAGGCGGAGTCAACCTCGGCGCCGTCGACCGAGGCGGCGATGTCGATGGTCAGGAAGTCGCCATCGGCGGCCGGACGGTCGACGGGCTTCAGGGTGCCGAAGCGGCCGCGGAGTTCGTCCAGGGCCTTGTCGACGTCGGCGTCGCTGGACTCGGCAGCGGCGACCTCGACCTTGATGCCGGCGTAGTCGGGCAGTTCGACCTCGGGGCGGATGTCGACCTCGGCGTGGAACTTGAGTTCACCGTCGGTGGCGGAGGGGTCCGGAACCTCGGTGATTTCGACCTCGGGACGGCTCAGGGGGCGGATGCCGGTTTCCTGAACAGCGGCCTGGTACCAGCCGTTGAGGCCTTCGTTGATGGCAGTCTCCAGGACATAGCCACGGCCAACGCGCTGGTCAATGAGCTTGGAGGGGACCTTACCCTTGCGGAAACCGGGGACCTGGATCTGCGAAGCAACAGTCTTGTATGCCTCTGCGATGCTGGGCTTCAATTCCTCAAAGGGGACCTCAACATTGAGCTTGACCCGCGTGGGGGTGAGGTTCTCGACAGCGCTCTTCACAGCCTAAGTACTCCTGGTTTGTGGGGGATGGGGTTCTGCAT
>JAODMV010000029.1 GCA_025464875.1 Arthrobacter sp.
GCACGCCCTACGTCTACCAGGGCGAGGAACTGGGCATGACCAACATGGCCTTCGGCGCCATCAGCGACTACCGTGACATCGAGGTGCTCAACCACCACCGCGAAGCCACCACTCATCTGGGCCGCACCGACGCCGAAGTCCTCGCCGCCCTCGCTCCCCTGAACCGGGACAACGCGCGCACCCCGGTTCAATGGGACGACTCCCGGCACGCCGGCTTCACCACGGGCGCGCCCTGGATCGCGGTCAATCCGAATGCCAACCACATCAATGCCGCCGCCCAGGTCGACGATCCGGACTCCGTGTTCAGCTTCTACCGCAGGGTGACCGAGCTGCGGCACAAGGAACCGGTGGTATCGCACGGGGACTTCACGATGCTGCTGCCCGACGACGAGCACGTCTACGCCTTCCGGAGGTCGCTGCCGGGTTCACCGCGCGGCACGGAGCTGCTGGTGCTGGGCAATTTTTCCGGTGAGGAGCGCAGCGCGGAGCTCGGCGACGACGGCTGGTCCGGGAACGGGGCCGAGCTGGTGCTCGGTAACTACCCCGCCGGCAACTCCCCCGCCGGCGCCGCGGCAGCCTCCGCTGCCGGCGCTCATGCAGCCGCCGACGCAGCGGCACCGTCCGACGCCGGCGCTGTGCGGCTGCGTCCTTGGGAGCTGCGCGTGCTGCGCCGCACAAGCACCAGCGATTCAACAGCTCACGAAGGGAGCACGGCATGACCATTCCGCCGCCACCGGAGCCCGATCCGTTTCCCCCGGATCCGGGCCCCACGACTCCGCCGCCGGAACCGGGAGACCCTTTCCCCCCGGAACCCGCTCCGGTCCCGCCGCCCGGGCCCGCCCCGACGCCGGATCCGCCACCGGCACCTGGGCCGACTCCGGGGCCGCTGCCGATTCCCGATCCAGGGCCGGTGCCGCCGCGGCCGGACCCTACCCGGCTCTAGCGGCTTCCGGCCGCGGTCGGGAGTCAGGCCCTGAGCTCCGGAGTCCTTACAGCAGGATGATGTCGCGCGTGCGGTGGTCGTAGTTGATGACCAGGGGGCCGCCGCCGTGGTGCACCTCGTGGTTGGGCCCGTCGAAGGCACCGAACGCGCCGTAGTTCTCATCCCAGGACCGGTTGAGGGCTATCTTGAAGCTGTAGAGACCGGCCGGGAGGTCCGCCGAGATCTTCCAGAGCTGGTCCACGAGGTCCAGTTCCATCTGGGACTCGTCGTACTCGGGTGCCCAGTTGGCGGGCGCGCCCAGCAGGATGTTGAAGTCACCCGCGACGGCCACCGCCTCCGGCTGCTCGATGGTTTCGGTGCTGACTGCCGGGCTGGCCTGCGGTGCTGCGGCGACCGGCGCCTCGTCGGCCACGTCGGCCTCGGCCTCGGCCGGGACCTCTCCGGGCGCGGGGGCTGCGGGTGCCTCGGGGGCCTCGGCCGCGGGGGCCTTACGCTTGCGCACGGCCTTGGCGACGGGGGCAACCGCTTCCTCGATCAGCTTGGTGGCCTTGGTGACGGCCTGCGCGGCCTTCGACGGCGCTTCCTCTCGTGCTGCTGCGGCCGGCTTCTGTACGGGGGCCGCCGGAAGCGGGGTGTCGGCCGGGACCGGGGTGCCGGCGTCGAGCGCTCCGGCGAAGGCGGCAGGGTCAGCGAACGCAACGGTGGCGCGTTGCCCGTCGTCGGTGATGGTCCAACCGGAACGGCCCTTGACCAGCCAGCCGGCCTTGACGAGCTTGGCGGTGGCCGCGGTCAGCGCCTTGTGGCCACGCGGAATTCCGCCGCTCAGCAGTTCACGCTCCTGCTCGTTGAGCGGCACGCGTGCGATTGCCTCGCCCAGGACAACTCCGGCGTTCAGCTTTTCGCTCGACCACACCCCCTCCGCGAGGACATCCAGTACGGCCTTCAGCCGAAGGTTAGTGTTTTCCGCAGTGTTCGCGCCCATGGGTCTCCTTAGAAGCAATTGATCCACCTGCATCTTGCCAAGAATGTGTACGTTCCGCGACTAAAAACCGTTAACTTTGTGCGTCGTGACCCACTATGACAGCCTGGCCGGCTCTAATCGAGGGTGCACTCTCGGGTACTTGTGAGTAGCTTGCTGGGGCTAGCTGTCCCGGGCAGGGCCAGAACGCCTGGCGCCCGTCGCCCACGCCGGTGGTCGGCGTCGCCGCACCTTCCTACGGGCCGGACAATTGGCCGTTGTGCACCCGGGGCCGGCGTGCCTATAGTGGCGATCGGGCCACACACGCCAATCCCATTCCAGCCTCCCGACCCTGCCGGCGCACGCCGGCGTGTGCCTGCCAAGGAGCTTCCCATGGAAACACGTACGCTCGGTTCGCTCACCGTCTCCGCCCTGGGCTTGGGCTGTATGGGCATGAGCGAGTTCTACGGCCAGGGCGACGACAACGAGTCGGTGGCCACCATCCATGCTTTCCTCGACGCCGGCGGCACCCTGCTGGACACGGCCGACATGTACGGCCCGTTCACGAATGAAATGCTCGTGGGCCGCGCCATTGCCGGCCGTCGGGACGAGGCCGTGATCGCCACCAAGTTCGGCAATGAACGCCGGCCGGACGGTTCCTGGGTGGGCATCAACGGCTCCCCCGAGTACGTCCGCGCGGCCTGCGATGGCAGCCTGCAGCGGCTGGGCGTCGACTACATCGACCTTTACTACCAGCACCGGGTGGACCGGACGGTCCCGATCGAGGACACCGCGGGGGCCATGGCTGAGCTGGTCCAAGCCGGCAAGGTCCGCTATCTGGGCCTCTCCGAAGCCGGCGCGGACACCGTCCGGCGCGCCCATGCGGTCCATCCGATCAGCGCCCTGCAGAGCGAATACTCGCTGTGGGAGCGGGAACCTGAAACCAAGGTCTTCCCGGTGCTCGAGGAACTCGGCATCGGCTTCGTGCCTTACAGCCCGCTGGGCCGCGGCTTCCTCACCGGCCAGCTGCGCAGCCCCGAGGACTTCGCGGCTGATGATTTCCGCCGCCACTCGCCGCGTTTCCAAGGTGAGAACTTCACCCGCAACCTCGAGCTCGTGGACCGGGTCAAGGAGCTGGCCGATCAGAAAGGCTGCACCCCGGCGCAGCTGGCCCTGGCCTGGCTGCTGGCCCAGGGCGAGCACATCGTCCCGATCCCGGGCACCAAGAACCGCGAACGCCTGCGCGAAAATCTCGGCGCCCTCGACGTCGAGCTGACGGCCGAGGACCTCCGCCGCCTCGACGAGCTGGCTCCGGCCGGTGTCGCGGCCGGAGACCGCTACCCGGACATGGGGACCATCGACGGCTGAACCCGCGGGGCCGCGGGCTGTCCGCTCGGGGGGTAGCTGCAGCTAGTGCCCCGAGGCTGCCAATTGGGCCAGCAGCTCCGTCTTGCGTTCCTCGCTCGCGAAGGAGGACCGGATCGAGTTCGCCGCCAGCCGGACGCGGTCGAACTCGGACAGGCCGATCCCGGACTTCAGCTGTTCGAAGTTGTCATCCACGTAGCCGCCGAAATAGGCCGGATCGTCGGAGTTCACACTGACGTTCAGTCCTGCCGCGAGCATGGCCGGCAGCGGGTGATCGGCGAGGCTGGCCACGGCGCGGAGCCGAACGTTGGACAGCGGGCACACGGTCAGCGGCATGAGCTCATCGACCAGCCGTTCCACCAGTTCCGGGTCCTCCATGCACCGGATGCCATGGTCAATCCGCTCCACCTCCAGGATGTCCAGCGCCTCGATGATGTACGACGGCGGGCCCTCCTCGCCGGCGTGGGCGGTGCGCCGCAGTCCGGCTTCCTTGGCGCGGGCAAACAGCCGCTCAAACTTTGCCGGCGGATTCCCCACCTCGGCCGAGTCGAGCCCGATCCCGGCAATCGGCGCTCCCATGGCCAGCAGCCGCTCGAGCACATCCAGGGCCGACTCCTCGGGCAGGTCGCGCAGGAACGCGGCGATCAGCAGCGTCGTCATGCCGAACTCTTCGAAGGACGTGGCCAGCGCCGACGCGATGCCGTTCACGCAGGTGGCCAGGGAAACCCCTCGGGACAGGTGCGCCTGCGGGTCGAACATGATCTCGGCATGCCGGACCCCGGCCCGGTACGCCCGGGCCAGGTACGCCCGCGTCATGTCCGCGAAGTCCTGTTCCGTCTGCAGCACCGCCATGTTGGCGTAGTACAGGTCCAGGAATGACTGCAGGTCCGTGAAGTCGTACCGGGCGCGGAGTTCGTCCAGGTCCGCGTAGGGCAGGGTGATCCCGTTGCGTTCCGCGAGCGCGAAGATCAGCTCCGGCTCCAGCGTGCCCTCGATGTGCAGGTGCAGCTCCGCGACCGGCAGCGCGGCGTGGACTTCTTCGGGGATTTCGGCGAACTCGGGGTGGTCCTCAGCCGGCAGCTCAGCCTGCGGCGCCGGAGCGCCGCCGTCGTAAATTTCCATTCGGTAAGGATATGCCCGCCGCAAGCCCGGCCCGATAGAGTGAATAAAATGCAGAATAGTCAGCAGGCTTCCGATCTCCCCGGCTTCGCGCCCGAATCTCCCGCCGACGGCTTCGTCCGGGTCCGGGGCGCCCG
>JAODMV010000092.1 GCA_025464875.1 Arthrobacter sp.
CCCACCGTCATCCACAACCTGCTGACGTCCAGGGCCGTACCGGAACTGGTGGAACGCCATGGCGGCCGCGCCGTCCGAACGCGCGTGGGCCACTCGTTCATCAAGGCCGTGATGGCCGCCGAAGGGGCAGTCTTCGGCGGTGAGCACTCGGCCCACTTCTATTTCCGTGACTTCTGGAACGCGGACACCGGGATGCTGGCCGCAATGCATGTCCTGGCCGCCCTCGGCGAACAGGACGGGCCGCTCTCCGAACTCGGCCGCGAATACGAGCCCTACAGGTCCTCCGGCGAAATCAACTCGGAAATCGACGACAAGGCCGCGGCGGTCGAGCGGGTCCGGACGGATTTCGACGCCGAGGATGTCGAGGTGGACCATCTTGATGGCAGCACGTTCATCGCCACGGACGGCAGTTACTGGTTCAATATGCGCCCCTCCAACACCGAGCCGTTCCTGCGGCTGAACGTGGAAGCCACGGATGCCGCCACCATGGAACGCGTCCGCGACCGCGTCCTGGCGCTGGTCCGGGGCTAGGCCATGACGGACAAGCCCACGGAAGACGCCACGGCACAGCCTTTGCACCCCGGCTCCTGGCGGGCCACGGTGCCCGAGGCCAGCGCAACCGATCTGGAGAACCTGCTCGGCACCGGCGTGGGGGCCGCCCAGGAGCAGCTGGAGCGCAACGGCGGCTTCCTGCCGTTCGCGCTCGTCGTCCAGAACGACGGCGAGGTCCGGCTGGTCGCAGTGACCCCCGCCGACGCGGCCGAGGGCACGGACGCCGACTTCGATGCCGACTCCATGATCCGCGACCTCAACGAGCTGCTCCGGCAGAACCGGGACAACTTCCGCGCCGTCGCCGTCGTCTGCGACATCACCTTGGTCGAAGAGGACTCGGACGCCATCCATGTGGCCGCCGAGCACCGGGACGGCTCCCTGTTCGCGGCGGTCCTGCCCTACGGCCCGAATTCCGAGACGCGCGAGCTGGAGTTCGGCCAGCTCTCCGCCGACACCAACGAACCCACCGTCTGGGTGGACTAGACCGGCGTCGGCCCAAGTCATGACAATCAACGCCTTCGCGGGTGTCAGCCTGGTCATGATCCCCTACGAGGTCTTCGGCCCGGATATCTGGCTCGCAGGTTAGTTCAGACAGGGCCCGCGGCGCCGGTCACCCGGCAGCGGGCGCCCCGGTGATGGCATGGCCGAAGCGCAGCAGATTGCCCGGGTCATAGCTGGCCTTCGCGGCCCTCATCCGTTCGTAGACAGCCGGCGACCATGCCCGGGCCCGGTCAGCCTCATCACCGGGCTCGCCGTGGAAGTTGACCAGCGTGTACCCGGTCGAATAGGGAGCCAACGCAGCAAGGATGGCGCGGATGGATCCGGTGACAGCTTCGGCCACTGGCGGCATCTTGAACCCGAGGAGGAACAGCAGGAACGCCGCGTCGCGTCCGGACACGGCGTCCGGCAGGACCCCGCCGCGGGACAACGCCCCGCCGAGGGGCCGGATCTCGATCAAGAGCAGCGGGCAGTCCGTACCGTCTCCGGCAAGCCTGAGCAGCTCCCCGGCAGCCTCCTCGCCAAAATCCTTCAGCAGCGCGCCGCCGTCTGTGAAGGGGAGCGGATCCGGCGGGTCCATATGGATCTGGTCCACGTCCAGATAGCTCATGGGCCCGGCCGTATCCATCAAAGGGGTCGAGACCGCGCGCATCGGAGCGAGCAGCGCGTCGCCGTCCTCACGGTTCCCGAGGAAGGCGAAGCGCAGGTGGACCACAAACTGGCCCCGCAGGGGTGCGGGAACGAATTCCAGGTCCGGAAGACGCAGCAGGGAGATCGACGGCGCGGCAGCGTCCGGCAGAGTGGCCAGCCAACCGCGGAACGCGGCCAGGATGAGGGCCGCATCCGCCCCGGGGTAAATGATCCCCCCGCCATAGAACTCGCCCAGCGGAAAGAGGCTGAACTCGAGCGCCGTGACGATGCCGAAGTTGCCCTTGCCCCCGCACATCAGGGCGAAGAGCTCGGCCTCGGCCTCGGCGTCGATCCGGCGCAGCGCGCCGTCGGCGGTGACCACCTCCATGCTGCGGACGTGGTCCGCCGCGAAGCCGTGCGCGCGGCCCAGTACGGGCAACCCGCCGCCGACCGTGTACCCGACCACGCCGACGTCGGTGCTCGAGCCGTGCAGCCCGATCAGCCCGTGCGGGACGCTGGCTTCCAGCACGCTGCGCCATTTGACGCCGGCTCCGACCCGGGCAGTCCGCTCGACCGGATCGATCTTCAACTCCTGCAGCCGCCGCGTGTTGATCAGCAATCCGCCGTCGACTGCGGAATCCGCACCGTGGCCGGTGGACTGGACGGACACCGGCAGCCGGCGTTCCGCCGCCCACCCCACCCCGGCGGCAACGTCCTGGGCGTCCGCGGCACCAAGGACGACGTCGGGCCGGTGCACGGTGGCGGCGTTGTACGCGAATGTCTCCTCGGCGAATCCGGGACTACCCGGCGCGGCCACGATGCCGCTGACGGCCATGGACAAGGTATGGATGTCGTCGTTGACCAGCATAGTGAACTCCTGAAGTCCCGTTTTCGGCGAGTAGGTCGGGGGCGCGGCTGCACGCGTCTGGAATGCCCCCAGCGTTCTCTCCAGTCGGCGGACGGCCCGGCTGATGAATACTGACGAGCTTAGGGCTCCCGTTCGGGCCCCGTCTAGGGATCAAAGTCCCAAGTGGACTACCTATTGACACCCGTGCGGCCCGGGATGACAAAGTACCCCCTGACGCACGTCACCACCGCCGGGGTATCTTCTGCCTTTCCGCCCCGGCGAAAGGCATTTCGTGGAAAGCACCCGGAGGGAGAGTATCCGACGCTTCGCCGGCGTCGGCGCGGGGCGCTCGCGGTCTACGGCACCCCGGACATCACGACCGTCCTGCGGTTCCAGTTCCCGGCCGCGCCGGCCGGGCAGACCCTGACCGGCGCAAACCTGGGGTGCAGACATCCAGGCCTTGACGCCGAACTCCGATCCGCTCCTGCCGGCCATGGTGGCCCGGAGCAACGCGGCCTTCGGACCGCTCAAATTGACCCTGAAGGAGAATTCCTACTCGTGGCAGTTCCTCCCGGTGCCGGGCATGACCTGCGCGAACGCCGGAACGAGCGGCACTTTCTCCGGCAGCGACAACTGCCACTAACAACGGCGGCAGCTGCCCCAACGACGGCGGCGCCACACCTTTGAAAAGGTGCGGCGCCGCCGTTGGCCGCTGCTGTTAGTGGTACCGGCTGCTAACGTGCGGCAAGGCGCGCCTTCAGTCCCCCGAGTTCGGACTTCAGCGCCTCGGGGAGGGAGTCACCAAACTTGGCGTACCACTCTTCGATGGAGGCCAGCTCGGCGGCCCACTCGGCGGGGTCGACGCGGACGGCGTCTTCGACACGGGCCTCGGTCATGTCCAGGCCCGTGAGGTCCAGGGACTCCCCGGTCGGCACGAAGCCGATGGGGGTGTCGACGGCGTCGGCCTTGCCTTCGATCCGCTCGATGGCCCACTTCAGGACGCGGGCGTTGTCGCCGAAGCCGGGCCAGGCGAAGCCGCCGTCGGCGGTGCGCCGGAACCAGTTGACCAGGAAGATCTTGGGCAGGCGAGCCTGGTTGGCCTTGGCGGACAGGTTGACCCAGTGGTTCAGGTAGTCACCTGCGTCGTAGCCGATGAACGGCAGCATGGCCATGGGGTCGCGCCGGAGCACGCCGACCTGGCCGGCAGCGGCCGCCGTGGTCTCCGAGGAGAGCGTGGAACCCATGAAGACACCGTTGGACCAGCTGCGGGCCTCGGTCACCAGGGGGATGGTTGTCTTGCGGCGTCCGCCGAACAGGATCGCGGAGAGCTCAACGCCGTCCGGGCTGTAGTACTCCTCGGCCAGCATGTCGATCTGGGAGATCGGCGTGCAGAAGCGGGAGTTCGGGTGGGCCGCCGGCTTGCCGGACTCGGGCGTCCAGGAGTTGCCCTGCCAGTCGGTCAGGTGCGCCGGGACTTCCTCGGTCATACCCTCCCACCACACCCCGCCGTCGTCCGTGAGGGCAACATTGGTGAAGATGCTGTGGCCCTTGGCGATGGCGCGCATGGCGTTAGGGTTGGTGCCCCAGCCGGTGCCCGGGGCGACGCCGAACAGGCCCGCCTCGGGGTTGGTCGCGCGCAGCTCGCCTTCCTTGCCGATTCGCATCCAGGTGATGTCGTCACCGAGGGTTTCGACCTTCCAGCCCTCGATGGTCGGGTCCAGCAGGGCCAGGTTGGTCTTGCCGCAAGCCGACGGGAAGGCGGCGGAGACGTAGTACTTCTTCTGCTCCGGCGAGGTGAGCTTGAGGATGAGCATGTGCTCCGCGAGCCAGCCTTCGTCGCGGGCCATCACCGAGGCGATGCGCAGGGCGTAGCACTTCTTCCCCAGCAGGGCGTTGCCGCCGTAGCCGGAGCCGAAGGACCAGATGGAGCGCTCTTCGGGGAAGTGGACAATCCACTTGTCCGGGTTGCACGGCCACGG
>JAODMV010000093.1 GCA_025464875.1 Arthrobacter sp.
AGGGCTCGCGCAAGTCCACGCCGTTCGCCGCCCAGATGGCCGCGGAGAGCTGCGCCCGCAAGGCGCAGGAGCACTGCATGAAGAAGGTCGACGTCTTCGTCAAGGGCCCGGGCTCGGGCCGCGAGACCGCGATCCGCTCACTGCAGGCGACCGGCCTGGAGGTCGGCGCGATCCTCGACGTCACACCCGTGCCGCACAACGGCTGCCGACCCCCCAAGCGGCGGCGCGTCTGAGGGCCGCCCTCTCGAACACAAGGCAGCTCTGACATGGCCCGCTACACCGGTGCCGACTGCCGCCGCTGCCGTCGCGAGAAGATGAAGCTGTTCCTCAAGGGCAGCAAGTGCGAGTCCCCGAAGTGCCCGATCGAGATCCGTCCGTACCCCCCGGGCGAGCACGGTCGCGGCCGCACCAAGGACTCCGAGTACCTGCTGCAGATGCGCGAGAAGCAGAAGTGCGCGCGCATCTACGGCGTCCTCGAGAAGCAGTTCCGCGGCTACTACGAGGAGGCGAACAAGAAGTCCGGCAAGACCGGTGAGAACCTGCTCGTCATCCTCGAGAGCCGGCTCGACAACGTCGTCTACCGCGCCGGGTTCGCCACGTCGCGCGACCACGCCCGCCAGGCTGTCCGCCACGGGCACGTCGTGGTCAACGGCAAGAAGGTCGACATCCCGTCGTACCGCGTCACCGCGAACGACATCGTCGAGATCCGGCCGAAGAGCCGCGAGCTGACGCCGTACGTGATCGCCCGCGAGACCGCCGGCGACCGTCCGTCGCCGGCCTGGATGGAGGTCATCTCCTCCCAGATGCGCGTCCTCATCCACAACCTCCCGGCCCGGCAGATCATCGACACGCCGGTCCAGGAACAGCTGATCGTCGAGCTGTACTCGAAGTAGCAGGACCGCAGGACAGCACCATCCCGGCCGGGACAGACGGACGTCCCGGCCGGGCTCGCACGCCGATCCGTCTTGGCGTGCACATTGCGCGACGTCATATTGCGGTCGTCGCGGACAGTCCCGGAAGGACACCACGTGCTCATCGCACAGCGCCCGACCCTCACTGAGGAGCCGGTCAGCGAAAACCGCTCGCGGTTCGTTCTCGAACCGCTCGAGCCTGGTTTCGGTTACACCCTTGGCAATTCGATCCGCCGCACGCTCCTGTCGTCGATTCCCGGCGCTGCTGTCACCAGCATCCGGATCGACGGCGTCCTGCACGAGTTCACCACCGTGCCGGGCGTCAAGGAGGACGTCACCGACCTCATCCTGAACCTCAAGGAGCTCGTCGTCTCCTCGGAGAGCGACGAGCCGGTCGTGATGTACCTGCGCAAGCAGGGGCCCGGCCCGGTCACGGCTGCCGACATCGCGCCGCCCGCCGGCGTCGAGATCCACAGCCCGGACCTGCACATCGCGACCCTGAACGGCAAGGGCCGCCTGGAGATCGAGCTCACGGTCGAGCGTGGTCGCGGCTACGTCTCCGCCGTGCAGAACAAGCAGGCGGGCCAGGAGATCGGCCGCATCCCGGTCGACTCCATCTACTCGCCGGTCCTCAAGGTGACCTACAAGGTCGAGGCGACCCGCGTCGAGCAGCGCACCGACTTCGACCGCCTGGTCCTCGACGTCGAGACCAAGCCCGGCATGACGCCGCGCGACGCCGTCGCATCCGCCGGCAAGACCCTCGTGGGGCTGTTCGGCCTGGCGCAGGAGCTCAACGCCGAGGCCGAGGGCATCGACATCGGCCCGTCGCCGACGGACGCAGCACTCGCGGCCGACCTGGCGCTGCCGATCGAGGAGATGGACCTGACGGTCCGTTCCTACAACTGCCTCAAGCGTGAGGGCATCCACTCCGTGGGTGAACTCGTTGCCCGCTCCGAGGCTGACCTCATGGATATCCGTAACTTCGGTGCGAAGTCCATTGATGAGGTCAAGGCAAAGCTGGTTGAACTGGGCCTGTCCCTCAAGGACTCGCCTCCCGGATTTGACCTCGCAGCACGCGCCGCAGCAATTGAAGAGGACGACGCCGCTTTCAGCGACGACGAGCTCTAACAAACAGATCTTGGCTGGCGGGCCGCACCCTGGCGTGCGCAGCCCACTGGCTTTCATATGAGGAGAAACTATTATGCCTACACCCGCTAAGGGTCCGCGCCTCGGCGGCGGAGCGGCTCACGAGCGTCTTATGCTCGCGAACCTGTCCGCAGCGCTGTTCGAGCACAAGCGGATCACCACCACGGTGACCAAGGCCAAGCGACTGAAGCCGTACGCCGAGCGCCTGGTGACCTTCGCCAAGCGTGGCGACCTGGCTTCCCGCCGCCGCGTACTCGGCCTGATCAGCAACAAGGGCATCGTCCACGAGCTGTTCACCGACATCGCCCAGGCAGTGGAGAACCGCGACGGCGGCTACACCCGCATCACCAAGATCGGCAACCGCAAGGGCGACAACGCCCCCATGGCTGTCATCGAACTGGTTCTTGAGCCGGTTTCGGCTAAGCAGGCTGTTGTGGCCGAGGCTACCCAGGCCGCCGCTAAGGCTGCTCCGGTTGCCGAGGAGGCTCCCGTCGAGGCCGAAGCTGCTGAAGCTGAAGGCACCGAGGCTGCTGAGGCTCCCGTCGCCGAGGACGCTGCTGCTGAGACCGAAGAGGCTCCGGCCGCTGAGGACGCAGCAACCGAGTCCGAGAAGGACGCCAAGTAAGATCGCTGCATCCTTCGCATAGACTTGAGTCTATGAACGACCAGAAACCCGCTGCCCCCGTTATGGGGGGCAGCGGGTTTTTGCGTATCCGCCTCGATCTTGCGTACGACGGCGGCCCCTTCAGCGGGTGGGCCGTCCAGCCCGCACGGCGCACCGTCCAGGGCACGCTTGAGCAGGCCCTGGAACTGCTGATCCGCCGTCCGATCCGGGTCACCGTGGCGGGCCGCACGGACGCCGGTGTGCACGCGCGCGGCCAGGTGGTCCATCTGGACCTCAGCAGGGACGAGTGGCTGGGCCTGAACCGCGGGGCCGAACTGGACCCCGCCGTCGCCCTGCTCCGCCGCCTCCGCGGCGCCCTGAGCCGCGGGCTGGGGGAGCTGAGCGGAGCGATCGAGGTGCACCGGGCATCCGTGGCGCCTGTTGGCTTCGACGCCCGGTTCTCGGCCCTGTGGCGCCGTTACAGCTACCGGATTGCGGATGGGCCCGCCCTCTGGGACCCGCTGGGCCGCGCCTCGACCCTCTGGCACAAGCACCCGCTCGACGTCGGGCTGCTCAACGAGGGCGCCTCACAACTGCTGGGGTTGCAGGATTTCCGGTCCTACTGCAAGCCCCGGGAAGGCTCCACCACGATCCGGGAATTGCAGCGCTTTGAATTTGCCCGCGGTTCCGACGGCGTGATCGTCGCGACGGTGCAGGCCGACGCCTTCTGCCACAACATGGTGCGCTCCCTGGTGGGTTCGGCGCTGTCCGTGGGTGCGGGCCTGGAGCCGCCCGGATGGCTGCTGGAGCGGCTGCTCGCCCGCCAGCGGGACGCCAAGTCGGTCCTGGCCGCCCCGCATCCGCTGGTGTTCGAGGAAGTGGCCTACCCCTCCGACAGCGGGCTGCTGGCGAGGGCCGAGCTTACACGGGCACTGCGCCAGTAGGACGGGGCGCGCCGCCGCCAGATTCCCGAACCGCCGCCGGAACAGAAAAAGGGGCCCCCTCAGATCTGGGGTCCAAGGGGGTCCGGTCTTTCTGCGGCCCGACGTGGGCCGCAAGCTGGAGCGAAAGGCTGGCCTCTCCGGCTACTTCCGTGGCCGGGGCCAGACCTTCAGGAGAATGCCGCCATGATGCCCAGGACGGCGGGGCCCAGCAGGATGATGAACAGTGTGGGGAAGATGCAGAAAATCAAGGGGAAGAGGATCTTGACCGGAATCTTCATGGCGTGCTCCTCGGCCAGCTGGCGGCGCTTGGTCCTCAACTCCTGGGCTTGCGCCCTGAGGACCTTCGCGATGGCGATGCCGTAGGCGTCCGCCTGCACGAGGGCCCGGATGAAGCTTCGAAGGTCAGGGGAATCGACCCGCTGTGCCAGCGCCAGGTAGGCATCCTTGCGGCCACGCCCCACTTGCATGTCCTGGAGGGTCCGGGTGAGTTCTTCCGCGAGCGCTCCGGAGCCGTTCTGTGCGGTCCGTGCCATGGCCCCCTCAAACCCGAGGCCCGCCTGAATGGCGATCAACATCTGGTCCAGGGCGTTGGGAAGCTCCAGGCGGATGGCCTCACGGCGCTTTTCCGCCGTGGCCCGGACAAGGAGATCCGGAACGAAATATGCAAAGACAATCACGGCCAGGCAAGTCAATAGGCGTTGGGGCGACGGCCCGGCCAGGAACGACGCCAAGCCGAACACGCCACCGGCCGCGGCCAGTAGCGGCTTGACCATGAGGAGCCGTCCGAGCGGCCAGTCCTTGGGCCGGCCGGCTGCGGCGAGCTGCTGATCGAGCCATGCCACGTAGCCGCTAGGCGCGATCTTCCTGCTCAGCGCGGCAAGCCGCTCGCCCGTGATTGCCCGGACCTCGGGACCGGCGGGCGGTTTGCCGAGGTTCGTGCGGATGTTCCGCAGCCCGGCATGATCCCCCGTGAAGGCCAGCCAGACCATGCAGCTGAGGGGCGCGATAATGGCCAGTACGGCGGCCAAAGCGATGGGTTGCATCGGGTTTCCTCCTCAGAACTTCGGCTTGATAAGTCGGCTGAGCCAAAAGGCCCCCACGCTCAGCATGACGGCCGCGGCCGCGATCATCGCGTAGCCCGGAACAGTAGTTGAGAACGTTTGGGCGTAGGAGGGGTTGATGAAGTGCAGGGCGATGAACAGCACGACGGGCAGCGCGATCAGCACCATCGCTGACATTCTGCCTTCGGCGCTGAGCGCCCTGACCTGGCGTCTGATCTGGTTCCGGTCACGGATGGTCTCGCCCACATGATCGAGCACCTCGGTCAAGTCCCCGCCTACCTCGCGGTGAATTTCGATGGCTTGCCCAAGCCAGCTGAAATCCTCGTTGTTGGTTCTGTCCGCGACGTCGCGGAGGGAGTCGCCCAGGTCACGGCCGATGCGGGTCTCATTTACTACCCGGCGCAGTTCATCTGACATCGGTGCCTCGCTTTCCTGCGCCGCTGCATCCAAAGAGCGCAACATGCTGTGGCCCGCCCGCATCCCGCCCGCGAGCATCCGGAGCATGTCCGGCACCTGCTCGTCGAACTTCGCCTGGCGGCGCGAGGTGAGCAGCTTCAAACCCAGAAAGAGACCGATCGGGGCGGCGATGGTCAGGAGGGCAGCCGGGAAGATCCCACCCCTCACGTAACCGGATGCCCCCGCCAGCACGGTGATGATGCCCGCCACGAGAAAATAATCGGCCGGCTGTTTCTTGAGCCCGGCGCTGTCCAGGCGGCGGCGGGACAGGATGCCCTCGGTTTGGGGCACCAGCCTGGACTGGATCACCCCCCGGGTCGCGTCCGTCAGCTTGGTCAGGGCCGAAGCCTGGTTCGGCGCGGCGGGCCGCCGCCGTACCGCCGGAAGGGTAGGCCGGGATTTGAGCACGGCCCAGAAGGCCAGGATCAAGGCCACGTAGACCAGAGCAAGGCCAAGGGCCAGAACTGCCGGTGAAGCGGCGTCGGGAATCATCTGATGCTCCCGACACTGCCGAAGACGGCGGGGGAGATCGGGATGCCGAGTTCCGCGAACCTGTCGGTAAAGCGCGGGCGGATGCCCGTGGGCACAGCGTTGCCGAGGAAACGGCCATAAGCGTCGATGCCGGCGGCGTAGTCGAATACGAAGGCGTCCTGGAGGGTGACGACGTCGCCTTCCATACCTTGGACCTCGGTGATGTGGGTGACGCGGCGTGTTCCGTCCCTGAGCCGGGTGATGTGGACAATGAGGTTCACCGCTGATGCAAGCTGCTCCCGGACCGCCCGGAGGGGAAGATCCAGGCCGGCCATGAGTACCAGGGTTTCCAGGCGGGCCACGGCATCGCGTGGCGAGTTGGCGTGAACCGTGGAGATTGACCCGTCATGTCCGGTGTTCATGGCCTGGAGCATGTCCATGGACTCACCACCCCGGACTTCGCCGACCACGATCCGGTCCGGCCGCATGCGAAGCGAATTCCGGACGAGTTCGCGGATGGACACTTCGCCACGACCTTCAATATTGGCGGGCCTGCTTTCCAGGCGGACGACGTGACGCTGCTGCAACTGAAGCTCCACAGCATCCTCAATCGTCACAATCCGGTCTGATTCCGGGATGAAAGAAGAGAGCACATTGAGCATGGTTGTCTTGCCCGTGCCGGTGCCGCCGGAGACGATGATGTTCATTCGCGCCAGGACGCAGGCCTGGAGCAGTTCGGCCATTTCCGGCGAGAGCGTGCCGAGTTCGATCAGCCGGGCCACGGTGAGGGCTTCGCGGGAAAATTTCCGGATCGTCAACGACGGCCCGTTGACGGCAAGGGGCGGGATGATGGCGTTGACGCGGGAGCCATCGGCAAGCCGCGCATCAACCAGGGGAGAGGATTCATCGATGCGGCGGCCCACACGGGAGACAATGCGTTCAATGACCCGGCGGAGGGCCTGGTCCGAGCTGAACCTGGCGTCCGTCTCCTGGAGCGTGCCGAACCGCTCAACATAGATGCTGTCGTGGCTGTTGACCATGATTTCCGTGACGTCCGGGTCATCGAGGAAGCGCTGGATCGGTCCGTGGCCCAGAACGTCATCGATGATCTCTCGCGTGAGCCGCTTCCGCTCCGCAGCTGAGAGCGGAACCTGTTCCGCCTCCACGACCTCCTTGAGTTCGGCCCGAACGTGCCGGTGAAGTTCGGCTTCGTCCATGGACGAGTCGGAGAGCCTTGCCCCGAGCCGCTCGTAGAGGGCCTGGCTTGCCCGTTCCCTGAGCCCGCGCAAGGCTTCGCTGGCCAGGCCCGCACTCGGACCCACTTCCTCGACCGCGAGAGCCGCGTCGGCGGCGTCGGCTGCCTTCGTTTCCTGGATCCTGCTGAGCGTCGCCGGTGCCGCCGGACTGATCAGCGCTTCTGTCGGCGCGGCCCCGCCAGCGGGCTGCTCGCTCTGGCGCACCTGCTGGAGTCTGCTGGAGAGGCTCATTGGACTGCCGCCCTTCCCTGGGGTTTAGGGTGCTTTTGTTCTTGCCCGTTCGGTTTGAAACGGTCCACCAACTGACGCAAAGCTTTGGCGGCCACGTCACGGCGGCCGTCCTGCAGGAGCGGCACGCCCTTGTTGGTCGAAAACGGGAGGGTGCGCGAGCGGGGGACGGTGACATCAACCGGGACACCGATCGTGGCTTCCACATCGGGCACCGACAGGCCGCTCCTGCCGTCCGCCATGTTGAGCACAACGTGCCGGCTGGCCGGCAGCAGGCCCAGTTCGTTGAGGATATGGAACCCGGTTCGCAAGCCGCGGATACTGGGCACATCCATACCGCACACCCAAACCGCGTCGGTGGCCTGGTCCAAAGCCGCGAGCACGTGTTCGCCCAGCCCTGGTGCGGTGTCTACGACCACGTACTGGAACTCCTGGCGCAGCTGCTGCAACAGATTGCCCACATGTTCGGCGGTGATCCGGTCCATTTCGACCGGATCCTTCGGGCTGCACAAGGCGTAGATGCCGGCGGAATGCAGCGCGAGGTAGGTCTTCAGCACCATCGAATCCTGGCTCGCCGCACCAAAGACGGCGTCGGTGATGGTGTGTTCCGGATCCAGCAGCAGACCGCTGGCGACATCACCGAACTGAAGGTCCAGATCGACGATCACAACACCCATGGGTGCGACCTTGCCGAGGCCCACCGCGAGGTTCGTGGCCAGGGTGGTCTTGCCGACGCCGCCCTTCGGCGACATGACGGCGATGATGCGGCCGCCCGGGCCTTTCCCCGGCGCCTCGGCGGCGTTCGCGGCCAGGCCCCGTCGCCGCCCGGCCGCTGCCAGGCTTGACCGCTCGACTATGGCGCGTATGGCCTGCACATCCGCCGCGGGGGACAGGATGTCCCTGACCCCGGAGCGCATCGCGGCCAGCACGAGCTCGGGTGTCTGTTCCGCGGCGAGCACAACGCTGATCTCCGGGTGCTGCAAATCCAGTACCGCAGCGTGTTTCAGCGTATCGGCCAGGTCCAGGCCGGGGCCAAGGATCAGGACCTCCGGCGGTTCGCCCGGCAGCTGGCCCAGGAGTTCATTCGGGCCGTCCGGGTGCTGCTCTGCCTGCAGGCACTGCAGGCTGCCGCTCATGCCGGCGGTGGCGGAGCGGACCCTTCGCTCGAAGTCGCGGTCAGGACTGATCAGTACGAAGCGGCTCATCCGAATACCCTGATGCGTTCCATGACCCCGCTGTTGTCCTGCGTCGAGCCGGCAGTTTCTTTGCTCAGGTACACTTTCCCGAATTCGACGGCGTGCACTATCTTTTCCACGTCGACCGAGGGCCTGGCCAGGGTGACCAGATACCCGGCACCCGGCTGCGCAGCATTTGCGTTGGAACCAAGGGAACCGTCCGAGGACGTTCTCGCCGTCGTTTCCTGCTCCTGGGCAGGAACGCCTGTGGCGCTTTGAACCGCAGTCACCAGAACCTGGTGGAAGGACAGCTGCGTCTGGTCGGGCAGGTTCAGCTTGTCGTTCTGCGCATAGGAAAGAATCACCCCGACCGTATCGCCGGCCCTGAGGCTGCCTCCGACAAGGCGGTCGAGGGTGAGCTTGACCGTGACCTCCTGCAGGCCGGCCGGAACAGCGGCCCGGCCCGGGCCGAGCAACCGGCCAGGGTCGACCATCCGTGTGGCCAGGAGCTGTTCGCCCGGGACGAGTCCGACCGCCGACACCTTCCAGCCCAGCTCAGACAAGGTCGTGACGCTGTCGCTCGCGATTGCGGACTTCGGGACGGCTTTCCTGACCACCGAATCGCCGAAATTTTCCACAGCAGTTCCAGCGGCAATTGCTTTTTGTACCACATAGACCTCAGCGGTCTCAGTGTTGGCCAGTGCGCGCCGGTCGGCGCCCTGGACGTAGGACACGAGTAATACTGTCCCGATGATGGCCACAACGAGCGCGGCAATGCCTCCCAGCAGGCGAGCTTTCAATTCTTTTACCCCTTTACAAAGAAATCATTTGCTATTTCTTGAGACCGACGGCAATTACATTGCCGTTAGGCGTGCTTGACCCGCCCGTAAACAGCGCCGGATCGGCGGAGTATCCGGTAAACGTCCCGTAGAGACCTTTCTCATCGCCGTGAAAGACGTTGTCCGGATCGTGCGAACTGCTGCCGGGGAAGTTCCAGCCTTGCACGTTGAATCCGGCCCACTTCTGGATCATGTACTGCGCGTTGCTGTCGGTACACGCGGCAAGGATCTCCTTGCAGCTGTACGCGTAAACCGGCAGGGCGACGGTCTGTCCCACGAGCGATGAATTGAAGACCTCGCCGCAGCCCGCGGGAATAGATGCGCCGGAACTCGTCGTGCTCCACTGCCCGACTTCGGCCGTTACCTTGCACCCGCCGTCCGCGTCCGGACGCAGCCAGCCGAAACCGCCCGGAACGGTTTGGTCTGCAGGGTTTCGGCCGGCACAGTCCGGGGCCCCGGCCTCACCGCCGTGCGTTAGGAGCTTGCGCGGCAGGCCATCCTCGTGGAACTCGCAGCCGGCGACTGCCAGGGGGAGTATGGAGACTCCCCGGACCGGGTAGCGCCAGCCTGCCGTTGCCGTCGCGCCGACGCTGACCGCGGGCGTGTTCAGGGCGCTGGAGAAGAGCCTGCTCAAGAAGCCGGAGCCGTCGGAGCCGTTGATGGTCGAGGTGCTGACCGTCACTTCGCCGGCGACGCTGAGGTTGACAGCGCGGACATTGGAGACCCCGTCCCTGGAATTCTGCCCGGCCAGCGCGGCGGCGACGGCGGTCGCGTCGGCCGGGGCGCAGCCACCTGCGGCAGAGCACAGCTGCGCACCGGCCAGGGCCCCCGCGTCCGCGCCGTTTTGCAGTTCAGCGCGCTCGGCGTAGATCTGCCCGACGTCGACGGCGATCGCACCGACGCCGACGAGGACGAGCATCAGAACGGCGAGGAGTACGCCGGCGGCGCCCTTTTCAATGTCCGGGTCCTGTCCGCGGTTGATGAGCCCGCTTAACCGCCGCACCGCATGGCTCCTTGTCCGCCGACCGTGACTGTCGGGCCGAAGAAGCCCGTCAGGGCCGGCCTGGTGAAGGCGACGGTCGCCGTGACGGTGGCCCCGGGCGTGCAGGCGCCGGGAGCGAAGGAGACATTGGCCGCGGACAAGGCGAGCCCCGGCGCTCCGCTCGCCGCCGCGGTTGCCGCCTGGCCGGCATCATTGGTGACCGCCATGGTGCGGGCCGCCTCACGGGCCGCCTGCGTCACCGAAATCTGCAGGTTGAAGAAATGCGAGAACTCCACCATGGACACGACGATCCCCAGGAGGAGTGGCGCAATAAGGGCAAACTCGACGGCCACCGCGCCGCGCTCCCGCCCATGCCTGGCTTTGCTGCGTTTCACCGATTCCCCCCAAGGAACGTGACGCCGGACCTAATGGATGGTGCCGCGCCCGCGGGGCGGACGCGGCACTCCTGGCTGCGAGCGGACTACCACCCGCCGGCGATGCCAGCTATCTTGGTGAAGACGAGTCTCAGGTTGGTGCCGAAGAGGCCAACAGCGGCGACGAGGACGATGGCGATGAGACCCACCAGCAGGGCGTATTCGGTTGCGGTGGCGCCCTTTTCGGATTCGAGCTTGTCCTTGACGCCGGCGATGAATGCGAGCATTGAGACCATGAGACCAGTCATTGTAATTTCCTTTTCCAGAGTTTGGCTGAATTAACGGAATTCCAGCAAATCCCCTATTTGCTATCCCCTTGAGTTCCGTTGGCACAACAATTGCATGGCAATGTGCGCCCAGCAATGACTCTGAGTACTCGAATCGTGGGAGGAAAGCTCCGGTACTACCTAGCTCGGCAGCGGAGGTGTACTCAGTTTCGGGTGGAGGAACGTCGCAAACTACTTGGTTTGCGACCCTGGCTTACTCGGGCTGACCGGTCCCGGGGACTAGTGGATCACCAGGATGACGGCGAGTCCGGCCCCCAGCATGGCCGGGCCGTAGGCGACCTCTTTCGGCTTGTTTCCGCGGTTTTTCAGCACAACGATGAGCGAGACGATGCCGCCAGCGACGAAGCCGAGGGCGCCGCCGTAGAACAGTTGGGACCAGCCCAAGTAGCCTAAGTACAGGCCGAGCGGGGCTGCGAGCTTCACATCGCCCATCCCGAGACCGTTTCTGCTGGTCAGGGCCAGAACCAGGTACAAAACAAACATTGTTGCGCCCCCTGCTACGCCACGCAGCAGCTCTGCCGCTCCGCCCGTTACTGCCGCGGCGAAGGAAAGCAGGAGGAGCCCGGCGCCAAGCAACGGCAGTACCAGCCGGTTCGGCAGCAGGTGGTGGATGAGGTCGATGCGGGCCAGCTGGACGCCGGCGACGGCCAGCACCAGGTAGGCCGGCAGTTCAGCGGCCGCCCCGAAGCGCCAAGCGAGCAGCGAGGCAAGCCCAAAGGTGGCCGCCGCCGTCGCGATCCGCGGTCCTGCGGTGCCTCTGCCGGAGAGTCGGGGCAGTAGTCGGGGGAGGAGCAGTTCAAGGAGCTGCCCCAGGCAGGCGCTGCCCGCTCCGATCCCGGCGATGAAGAGCAGCGATGCGGGGCCGGCTGCAGCGGGATCGGACACGGTTCCTCCAGTGGTTCGGCGGGCGGGCGGCGTGCGCGACGCCGCCGGACACCCCATTTTGACCCAAGCACCCGCCTTCGGCTATTCTTGGTAGTCGTTGTGCGTGTCCTTTCTCCGATGATGCGTGCCCGCTTGAGAATCCGGTTGCAGGATAGCTACTCAACGTGCACATTCGGGACAACAGGACCACTGGTTACATAGAGCCCTCACCTCTGTCCCGGTAGCGCATAGATAGTAGGTGCACCTCCGCGTGACGCCTAAAACAAGAACGCCAGAACAAGAACGAGGCAAACACCGTGCGTACGTACACCCCGAAGCCCGGCGATATCAACCGCCAGTGGCACGTCATTGACGCCACAGACGTTGTCCTTGGTCGTCTCGCGAGCCAGACCGCAATCCTGCTGCGCGGCAAGCATAAGGCCACCTTTGCGTCCCACATGGACATGGGCGACTTCGTCATCATCATCAACGCTGAAAAGGTAGCCCTCACCGGCGCCAAGCTGGAGCAGAAGCGCGCATACCGCCACTCCGGCTACCCGGGCGGCCTGACCTCCGTCAACTACGCGGAACTCCTGGAGTCCAACCCGGTCCGCGCCGTTGAGAAGGCCATCAAGGGCATGCTCCCCAAGAACTCCCTTGCTGCCCAGCAGCTTGGCAAGCTGAAGGTGTACCGCGGTGCAGAGCACCCCCACGCCGCCCAGCAGCCCAAGACTTTCGAAATTTCCCAGGTCGCCCAGTAGTCCTGGCCACCAAACAACTTCTCTATACAAGGAGAATCGTGGCTCAGAACGAAGAACTGACCACCGAAGCCGTTGAGGCTGAGGAAAACCTGACCAGCTACACCTCGGAAAGCGGAGCTGCAGAAGCAGCGGCGCCGAAGAAGGAGCGCCCGGC
>JAODMV010000111.1 GCA_025464875.1 Arthrobacter sp.
AAGACCAGCATCCTGACGGTGGGCGCGGGACTGACCCTGCCGACGTCGGGCCGGGTGTTCTGGGAAGGCGATTCGCTCGAGACCATGAGCGACGACGAAATCGCCGACCGCCGCCGGGCCCTGATCGGCTACGTGGACCAGGGCGGCGCCCTGATTGACGGGATGAGCGCGCTGGAGAACGTCCTGCTGCCGGCCGTGCCCGACGGTGAGGTGGACAAGCGCCGCGACATGGCCAAGGACCTCCTGGACCTCGTGGGCCTGGGCCGGCGCATGCGCCACCGCCCCGCCCAGCTCTCGGGAGGCGAGCGCCAGCGTGTCGCGATCGCCCGCGCCCTGATCCTCGGCACCCGCGTGCTGGTGGTCGACGAGCCCACGGCGAGCCTGGACCGCGCCGCGGCGAACCGCATCATCAGCATCCTCAAGGACACGACCTCGGACGGAATTGCCGTGCTCGTGGCTTCACATGACCACGAACTTGTCCGTCAGAGCGATACCCTGACCGAACTGATCTAGATTTAGTTCTAAGGCCGTGCGGCGATTCCCTGACACGGGACCGCCGCGCCGGCGCCTGATCAGTCATCCCTTCGCACCAAAGGTAACGTCCCGCCCGTGACTCCCTCAGAAAAGCTGCCGTTCTACATCACGACGGCCATCACCTACCCCAACGGCGTGCCGCACATCGGCCACGCCTACGAATACATTGCCACCGACGCAATGGCCCGCTTCAAGCGGCTCGATGGCTACGACGTGAAGTTCCTGACCGGTACCGACGAGCACGGGCTGAAGATCGCGCAGGCGGCGGAAAAGGAAGGCGTGACGCCCAAGGAGTTGGTGGACCGCAACGCGGAAATCTACAAGGCGGCGCACGCCGCCCTGGGCATCAGCTACGACCGCTTCATCCGCACCACGGACGCCGACCACTACACCGCCTCGCAGGCCATCTGGAAGAAGATGGAGGCCAACGGCGATATCTACCTCTCCAAGTACGAGGGCTGGTACTCCGTGCGCGACGAGGCGTACTACGTCGAAGACGACACCGTGGTCAAGGAGGACGGCGCACGGTACACCAAGGAAACGGACACGCCCGTGACCTGGACCGCGGAGGAGAGCTACTTCTTCCGGCTCTCGGCCTACCAGGACAAGCTGCTGGCCCTCTACGAGGCCCAGCCGGAGTTCGGCGCGCCGCAGTCCCGCTTCAACGAGGTCATCAGCTTCGTCAAACGCGGCCTCGAGGACCTCTCGATCAGCCGCACCACCTTCGACTGGGGGGTGCCGGTACCGGGCGACCCCAAGCACGTCATGTACGTCTGGGTCGACGCGCTGACCAACTACCTCACCGGCGCCGGCTATCCGGACGTCGAAGCCGAGTCCTTCAAAAAGTACTGGCCCGCCGACGTCCACGTGATCGGCAAGGACATCTCGCGTTTCCACGCCATCTACTGGCCGGCCTTCCTGATGAGCGCCGGGCTCGAGCTGCCCAAGCGGATCATGATCCATGGCTTCCTGCACAACAACGGGGTCAAGATGTCCAAGTCGCTGGGCAA
Organism: Arthrobacter sp.; assembly: GCA_025464875.1. Lineage (GTDB taxonomy): Bacteria > Actinomycetota > Actinomycetes > Actinomycetales > Micrococcaceae > Arthrobacter. The sequence goes on from JAODMV010000111.1 coordinate 1,545, forward strand.
CGTGGTGGCGCCGGCGGACTTCGTGGCCCAGTACGGCCTGGACCAGGTCCGGTTCTTCTTCCTCCGCGAGGTGCCCTTCGGTGCCGACGGCAGCTACAACCACGAGGCGATCGTGGGCCGGATGAACTCCGACCTCGCCAACAACTTCGGCAACCTCGCCCAGCGGTCGCTGTCCATGGTGGCCAAGAACTGCGAGGGCCGCGTCCCTGGCCCCGGCGCCTTCACGGCCGAGGACGCCGCCCTGCTGGGCCAGGCCAACGGGCTGCTGGACACCGCGCGCGCAGCTTTCGAGAAGCAGGAATTCAGCCGGGCGCTCGAAGCGATCTGGACCGTCCTGGGCGACACCAACGCCTACTTCGCGGAGCAGGCCCCCTGGGTGCTGCGGAAGACCGACGTCGAACGCATGAACACGGTCCTCTACGTGACGCTCGAGGTGCTGCGGATTGTGGCCATCCTGGTCCAACCGGTCATGCCGACGGCGGCCGCCTCGCTGCTGGAAACGCTCGGTCAGCCCGACGGCGATGCCCGCCAGTTTTCGGCACTCGCAACGCCGCTCGCTCCCGGCACGGTGCTGCCCGCGCCGGCTCCGGTCTTCCCGAAGTACGAGGAGCCCGCCGAGGCGTAGGCAAGCGGCGGACCATCCCGCACTCCCGGCAGCGAACCGACGGACGCTCCCTCACTGTGTCACCGAAGTGAGGGAGCGTCCGTTTTTCGTCCCGTCACGGTGCCGGCCGGAGTAACTGAGCTGCGAGGCACACGCAATAAACCCGTGCAGGACTCTGGACTAGAAAGAGACCGTACCCTACCCTTGGCGAGCAACGGACTGATGTGGTCTTCGTAGGTTCCGAAGACGGTTACTCCGTGCGGCCTGGTCAGTTTGAATCGGATTCGTATGGAGGGACCGAAAATGGGACGAAGCATTGCCATCCTAGGGGTCACGGGGCTTGGATTGGTCGGCGCTACCGTGTCGGCGAACGCTGCCCCCATTTCCCCGGGCTATGACCCTTCAAGGCTCTGCCACGCCGACGGGACAGGCACGTATCAAACCGTGCCTGTCAACGTCCATGAAATGGTCCTTGGCACGGATGGCCTGAGTGGCCACGGGTCGCACGTCGGTGACATCATCCCGTTCACCGGCCAAAACATGACCCCCGCGAACATTGCGATCCTCAACAATGGTTGCGTGGCAGCCGCTGTTGACCCGGTGGTTGCGCCGCCCGTGGCCCAGCCGGTCGCACCGGTCGCACCGGTCGCAGTCCCCAAAGGTGCCGCCGCACCGGCCGCGCCGGCTGCAAAAGCAAGAAACCTGGGCTACGACGTGGACACCGCTGCGGGCGTCAAATCCGGTGACGGCATCCCTGCATGGCTTGCCGCAGCGACCGGCCTCTTCACAGCCGCCGCCGCGCTGGTCGTGTGGCGGGGCAGGGTTCGGGCCAGGCACGCCAGCAGCTAAAAATCCAGGGCGAAGATAAACGCGTACAACTTACTGTGGACTGAGAAGAGGCGGCACCCTAGTCTGGGGAAGCAAGCGAACTGATGACACTGTCCGGGGGAGTAACGGTCACCGTTCACCGAGCTGTTTGGCCCTCAACTGGTGGTCTTTCCTAGGTTCCGAAGACGGTTACTCCGCACAGTCTGGTCAGTTTGAATCGGATTGGTACGGAGGGACCGAAGATGAGACGAATAATTGCCGTCCTAGGGGTTGCGGGGCTTGGACTGATGGGCGCTCCGGTGTCGGCGAACGCTGCACCCGGTGAGACGCCCCCGGGCCCCATCGTCTGCCACGCGAACGGGTCAGGCACCTATGAAGCCGTGGCCATCAGCGTCCATGGAATGATCCATGACCTGAATGGTCACCTGCATCACCCCGGTGACATCATCCCGTTCGAGCGGAGCCCAGGCGACGGGATCCCAGGCCAAAACATGACCCCCGAGAACATTGCGCTGCTCGAGAATGGCTGCGTGCCGGTCGCTGTTGACCCCGTCGATCCGCCTGCAGATCCGGTGGTTGTACCGCCGGCAGATCCGGCGGTTGTGCCGCCCGTGGCCACCGCGGTCACGCCGGTTGTCGCCGTTCCCAAAGGTGCAGCGAGAAACTTGGGCTACAACGTCGATACCGCCGTAAACGGCAAAACTGGTGAAGGCATCCCCGCATGGCTTGCCGCGCTGACCGGCCTCTTCACCGCCGTCGCCGGGCTCGTGGCCTGGAGGGGCAGGGTTCGGGCCAGGAACGCCAACAGCTAGTAGAAAAGCAGGGGTGGGGTGCCGTATACGCAAACACGGCATCCCCCCGTTTCCTCGCCTACAGGAGTAACTATGGCCAGTCACCGCCGCACCAGGCAGCAGCGGGGATCCGGCACGCGTGGCCTGCTCTTGGGTCACCGGGATCTTCTCGTGTTGGCGGGCTGCGTTCTTGGGCTGCTGGTGGCGTGGCTATTCTACGGCGCATCCAGCCCCGGCAAACCGCAGGCAGCCTCCGGCATGGAGGCATCAGCAGAAACACCCCACGGAAGCGACCCCGGCGCGTTGCGGGCGACGGCGTCACCGCCGGCTGCTCCTGCTGGGGACAGGCTGGTGGCGCCGCCGGTAGCTGATGGACCCGGTGCCGTTCAGCAGGCCGATGACGGTCCCGCCGCTTCCCCTCCACAACATATGACGTACCCGGCGGCAGGCATGGACATAGCGGTCCATCCGCTCCAACCAGACGCCGGCGACGTTGCAAGCCGCAGCATCGTGCCGCCGAAGACGCTGGACGGCTATTGGCTCGCTCCCTTCGGCTCGCCGGGGGCCGGGTCGACGAACACCACATACGTCGTCGGCCACAGCTGGGAGGGCCTCGACGCACCCTTCAATCGGCTCAGCACGGCGGCCGCCCCCGGGGACCAGCTCACGGTGGAAACGGCAACGGCGGCCATGACCTACAGGGTGGATTCTGTAACTACCTATACGAAGTCGACCCTGAAGGACAGCCCCATCTGGACCGTGGTTCCCAACAGCCTGGTCCTGATCAGCTGCTACACCGAGGATCCGCAGGGCAAGAACGTGGTGGTGGTCGCGTCGCCGGTTCCCGGCCGCTGACTACCTGCCGTTCCGACCCGAGCACATGTTCGAATAATGAGACGACTTGACCAGCATGTGGATCCCTTGGCTACCCTGAAACCATGAGCGCATCCACGATTGATCTGGCCGTCATCCCGGGCGACGGCATTGGCCCGGAGGTCATAGCCGAAGCCCTGAAGGTACTGGAAAAGGCAGCCGCCGCCGAAGGGATCGTGCTGCAGCAGACCCACTACGCGCTCGGCGCCCAGCACTGGCTCGAGACGGGGGAGACCCTGCCCGAGGAAACCCTCGCCGATCTACGGACGCGAGACGCGATCCTCTTCGGTGCCGTCGGCGCGGCCCCCGGCGACACCCGGATCCCCTCCGGCATCATCGAGCGCGAACTCCTGCTCAAGCTGCGCTTCAGTCTCGATCATTTCGTCAACCTGCGGCCCTCCCGCCTCTACCGCGGCGTCGGCAGCCCGCTCGCCAACCCGGGGGAGGTCGACTTCATCGTCGTCCGCGAGGGCACCGAAGGCCCGTACGTCGGCAACGGCGGCACGCTGCGCGCCGGCACCCCGCACGAAGTCGCCACCGAGGTTTCGCTGAACACCGCCCACGGCGTGGAGCGCGTGGTCCGCGACGCCTTCCGCCGGGCCAACGACCGCCCCCGCAAGAAGCTGACCCTCGTGCACAAGCACAACGTTCTGGTCCACGCGGGACACCTCTGGAAGCGCACCGTCGAGGCCGTCGCCCAGGACTTCCCGGCCGTCACCCACGATTACCTCCACGTCGACGCCGCCACGATCTTTATGGTCACCGACCCGGCCCGCTTCGACGTGATCGTCACCGACAACCTCTTCGGCGACATCCTCACCGACCTCGCCGCGGCCATCACCGGCGGCATCGGCCTCGCGGCATCCGGCAACATCAACATGGAACGCACGGCGCCTTCGATGTTCGAGCCGGTCCACGGCTCCGCCCCGGACATCGCCGGCCAGCAGAAGGCGGATCCCACCGCCGCCATCCTCTCCGCCGCCCTGCTGCTCGAGCACCTCGGCCACGCCGGCGCCGCCCGGAAGATCGAGGCGGCAGTCGTCGCCGACGTCGAAGGCCGCGATGGCAGCTTCCGGAGCACCAAGGCCATCGGCGACGCCATCGCCGCCGCCCTGTAGGCCCCGCCATCGGGCGTAAGCTTATGTCGAATCACCAGCATGCTGCCGAGGTCCGAGATTGAACCGTGTTCACACCAGGCAGCCGATCGTGGAGGAACCATGACTCAGACTGCCCACGGCGTCGAATTCACCCAGCACCTCTCGGCGACCCCGAAGTCTGCTGAAGAGCGGGCAGCCATCCTGGCCGACCCGGGCTTCGGCAACCACTTCACCGACCACACCGCGATTGTCGACTACACCGCCGACGCGGAGGGCAAGGGCGCCTGGCACGATGCGCGCATCGAGGCCTACGGGCCCATCTCCCTGGACCCCTCCGCCGCGGTGCTGCACTACGGCCAGGAGATCTTCGAAGGGCTCAAGGCCTACCGCCACGCCGACGGTTCCATCTGGACCTTCCGCCCCGAGGCGAACGCCGCCCGCATGAACAAGTCGGCCCGCCGGCTGGCCCTCCCCGAACTCCCGGAGGAGTACTTCCTGGGAGCCATCCGCGAACTCGTGTCCCTGGACAGGGACTGGGTGCCCTCCGGCGAGGGCGAGGCCCTCTACCTGCGCCCGTTCATGATCGCTACCGAAGCCTTCCTCGGCGTCCGGGCCGCCCGTGAAGTGTCCTTCCGCGTCATCGCCTCACCGGCCGGCAACTACTTCGGCGGCGAGCTCAAGCCCGTATCGATCTGGATCTCCCGCGAATACGCCCGCGCCGGCCGCGGCGGAACCGGCGCCGCCAAATGCGGCGGCAACTACGCCGCCTCGCTCGTCGCGCAGATGGAAGCCGAAGAGCACGGCTGCAAGCAGGTCCTCTTCCTCGACCAGTTCAACGACAACGCGGTCGAGGAACTCGGCGGCATGAACGTCTTCTTCGTGATGAAGGACGGCTCGCTCGTCACCCCGGCGCTGACCGGAACCATCCTCGAGGGCGTCACGCGTGACTCCGTGATGCAGGTGGCCAAGGACATGGGCCGCAGCGTCACCGAACGCAAGGTCACCCTGGATGAGTGGCGCGACGGTGTGGCCTCCGGTGACATCGCCGAGGTCTTCGCCTGCGGCACCGCCGCCGTCATCACCCCCATCGGCGTGCTCAAGGACAACACCGAGTTCATCGGCTCCGAGGACGCGACGGCGGGCGAGACGACCATGGCCATCCGCGCGCAGCTCCTCGGCATCCAGACCGGCACCGTGGAGGACACGCACGGCTGGTTGACCCGCCTCGCCTAAGCGCTACTGAAACTCCCGACGCCGGGCGGCCGGCAGTTCGTGCCCGCCGCCCGCCGTCGTCCTGTCTGGGTGCGAAGATGGAACCGTGAATTCGGACACTTCCCCCGCAATCCTCCGCAGCAGCACGATGACCCGGTTCCGCCTGGCCCCGAATCCGGGGCCGATGAGCCTGCGCGGCACCAATTCCTATCTCATTGCCGCCCCCGGCGCGGCGGGGACCGTCGTGGTGGATCCGGGCCCGGCCGATGAGCAGCACCTGCAGGAGCTGGCCCAAGCCGGAGCGGTGGAACTGATCCTCATCACGCACCGGCATGCCGACCACTCCGCCGCCGCCGCACGCTTTGCCGAACTGACCGGCGCTCCCGTGCGGGCAGCAGATCCGGTCCACTGCCACGCGGGCAGCCCGCTGCTGGACGGCGAGATCCTTCAGGCGGCCGGGGTGGAAATCCGGGTACTGGCGACGCCCGGCCACACCTCGGATTCGGTCTGCTTCCACCTGCCCCAGGACGGCCCGCACGGCTCGGTGCTGACGGGCGACACGGTCCTGGGGCTCGGCACCACGGTTCTCGACCACCCCGACGGCACCCTCGGCGACTACCTGGAATCACTGGACCGGCTGGAGCGCCTGGGCCCGGCCACCGTCTTACCCGCGCACGGTCCCGTGCTGCCGGAGCTGGACGGCACCGTGCGCGCCTACCGGGAACACCGGCAGGAGCGGCTCGCCCAGATCCGGGCCGCACTCGAGGTCCTGGGCGCGGACGCCTCGGTCGGCGAGGTGACGGACGCCGTCTACGCCGACGTCGAACCGGCCGTGCGTCCGGCGGCGGAGCAATCAGTGGCGGCGCAGCTCGAATACCTGAGGTCCCGGACCGGCAAAGCCTGAGCCGGGCAGGACGCTGCGCCGGCCGCCGGACGGGGGAGGCCCGCCGGAGACGGTAGGCTTTGGACCATGCGTATCGCCCGTTTTGTAGTCGATTCTGATCCCCTCTACGGCATTGTTGAAGGTGAGCCCGGCAGTGAGGAAGTCACTGTCATCAAGGGTGATCCCTTCTTCCACGGCGTGGAACGAACTGCCACACAGCACAAGCTCGAGGATGTCCGCCTCCTTGCGCCGATCATTCCGCGCAGCAAGATCGTCGGCGTCGGCCGCAACTTCGTGGAGCACGCCCACGAACTCGGCAACGAGGTTCCCCAGCAGCCGCTGCTCTTCCTGAAGCCGAACACCTCCGTGATCGGCCCGAACGATCCGATCATCCTGCCGGAGTTCTCCGAGGAAGTGTCCTTCGAAGCCGAGCTGTGCGTGGTGATCGGCCGGATCTGCAAGGATGTGCCCGAAGAACGGGTCGACGACGTCATCTTCGGCTACACCTGCGGCAACGACCTCACGGC
>JAODMV010000142.1 GCA_025464875.1 Arthrobacter sp.
TAAACGGATCCTTGGTGCCGGACAGCGTGGAGAGCAGCGGCCAGGTGAACAGCACGCCGGTGATGCCGAACCAGAGGAGCAACGGCTTGCGGCCCACCTTGTCCGAGATGATGCCGTAGACGGGCTGCAGCAGCATGAAGATGAACAGCGCCCAGAAGTTAATGACCGAGGTGTCGGTCTTGGCGATCCCGGAGGTATCGTTCATGAACTTCAGGATGAAGTTGGTGTAGGTATAGAACGCAACGGTGCCGCCGAGGGTGACGCCGATGCAGATCAGCAGCGGCTTCCAGTGCTGGGTGAACAGCAGCTTCATGGTGCCGGGCTGCGCGGCGCCGGCCACGGGCGCCTTGGCGGCCTTGACCTGCTCCTCCGAAACGGTTTCTTCCATCGAGCGCCGCAGCCACAGGACCACAAGCGCGGCCACGCCGCCGATGGCGAACGGAATGCGCCAGCCCCACTCGGTCAGGTCGCCCTTCGGCATGAGGTTTTGCAGGATCACGAGGGTCAACAGGGCCAACATCTGGCCGCCGATCAGCGTGACGTACTGGAAGCTGGAGAAGAAGCCGCGGCGCTTGGAGGTGGCGGCCTCGGACATGTAGGTGGCGCTGGTGCCGTATTCGCCGCCCACGGAGAAGCCCTGGATCAGCCGCACAAAGATCAGCAGGATCAGCGCCCAGACGCCGATCTGCTGCTGGGTTGGCAGGATGGCGATGGCGAAGGAACCGGCGGACATCATCGTCACGCTGAGCGTCAGCGCGGCCTTGCGTCCCTTGCGGTCGGCATAGCGGCCGAAGAACCAGGCGCCGACCGGGCGCATCAGGAACGACGTCGAGAAGACGGCCATCGCCTCGAGGCCGGCCTGCAGATCGTCAGTGGAGTTGAAGAAGTGGGACTGGAAATATGCGGCGAAGACCGTGTAAACGTACAGGTCGTACCATTCGACGAGGTTACCGGCAGATCCTTTGAGGATGTTGCTCACGGCTTTTCTCGTCTGTGCCCTTTCGGACAGCTGGATGCTCATCGATGAACCTTCCTGGATCCGGCGCCGCAAGAACACCACGCCGTCCGTCACCCTATTTCAAGTGATCCGGAACACACTGGTTTTGTTCATACTGTTCATGGGCGGCCCGCGCGTCCTGCTTGCGCGCGGGCGGGAGGCAGTCGTGGGGCCTCCCCTGGGGGCGCTCCCCCTGCCCCTAGGGGAGGACCGCAACGGCCCGGGTCAACGCCGCGGAATGTTGCGCAGATTGCTCCGCGCCATGCTGACCGCCTCGCCGGCGCCACGGTTGAGGACCACCTTCGACATGGCGGTGGCGAAACCCAGGACCTGGGAACCGGTGATCTTCGGCGGAATGGAGAGCGCCTTCGGATCGGTGATCAATTCCACGAGCGAGGGTCCCGGATGCGCAAAAGCCTCCCGGTAGGCTTCCTCGATCAGGGCCGGATCGGTGACACGGACGCCATGGAACCCCAAGGCCTGGGCAACCGCCGCGTAGTTGGTTTCCGGGACGTCCACGCCGAAATCGGGTAGGCCGTCCACCAGCATTTCAAGTTTGACCATGCCCAGGGTGGAATTATTGAACAGCACCACGTTCAGCGGCAGCCGGAGTGCGGCGGCGGTGATCAGCTCCCCTAGCAGCATCGACAGCCCGCCGTCGCCCGAGACCGAAACCACCTGGCGCCCGGGATAGGCCAGCTGGGCACCGATCGCGTGGGGCAGCGCGTTCGCCATGGAACCGTGCAGATACGAGCCGATCAGCCTGCGGGTGCCCAGCGGGTTGATGTACCGGGCCGTCCAGACGTTGCACATGCCGGTATCGGCGGTAAATATGGCGTCCTCCGCCGCCACCTGGTCAAGCAGTGAGGCCGCGTATTCGGGGTGGATCGGCACTATCTTCTCCACCTTGCGGGTGTAGGCCCCGACGGCCTTGTTCATCAACCTGTCGTGCTTCTTGAGCATCTGATCGAGGAAGCGGCGGCTCTTTTTTTCCTTGAGCAACGGCGTCAGCGCAACGATCGTGGGCAACACATCGCCGTGCACGGCGATGCTCACATCTGTTCGCCGGCCCTGCTTGTGCGCGGCGCGGTACACCTGGGCCGTCAGGGTCCGGGGAAGAAACTGATCGTACGGAAAGTCCGTTCCCAGCAGAATCAGCAGATCCGCATCCTCAATTCCCTCAGCCGCGGCACCATAGCCAAGCAGCCCGGTCATGCCGATGTCGTAGGGATTGTCATACTGCATGAAGTCCTTGCCGCGCAGGGAGTGACCGATCGGAGCCTTGATCCGTTCGGCCAAGGCAATGACCTCGTCGTGGGCGTCCTCCACACCCGCCCCGGCGAAGATTGCCACCTTCTCCGCCGCATTGACCGCATCGGCCAGCTGTTGGACGCTGGCCCGGGCGGGTGCCAGGCTTCCGGGGATGAACTCCGTCTGCAGCGGAGTTGGCGCTGTTGCCTCCAGCCCGGCGATGTCGCCGGGGAGGGAGACGACGGCGACGCCCCGAAGCCCGAGTGCGTGCTGGATGGCGCCGTGCATCACCCGGGGCGCCTGATCCGTGGTGCTGATCAGTTCGCAATACACCGAGCATTCGGTAAAGAGCCTGTCCGGATGCGTTTCCTGGAAAAAGCCGGAACCGATCTGCTTGCTGGGGATGTGCGACGCGATGGCCAGCACCGGCGCTCCAGAGCGGTTGGCGTCGTAGAGCCCGTTGATCAGATGCACATGGCCAGGCCCGCAGGAGCCGGCGCACACGGCGAGCTTGCCGGTCAACTGGGCTTCCGCGGCGGCAGCGAACG
>JAODMV010000147.1 GCA_025464875.1 Arthrobacter sp.
CGGCGAGGCCGGGCACCGCTGCGCGCTGCTGAACCGGGCCGTGTACTGCGGGCTGTGTCATACCTCAAACCGTAGCAAGGATTCCGCCGGCCCGGCACGGAACGGCGCCCCGCGCGAATGACCGCGCAAACAACTGCGCAAATGACGCGGCAAGTACACAAATACGCCGGTCGAACAGCTGAGCCCTAGGCTTGGAGGATAGGAAGCAACAGCATTAGGCAGCAGGGAGATGGATCGCAGTGGCGTCAGATGAAGGAGTCTTCGAGGGAACATTCAAGGAAATGTTCCGCCGGCATGCGGCCGGGGTGGCCATCATCACGGCGAACCACAACGGCGTCCCCTTTGGTTTCACGGCGACCTCGGTGGCCTCGCTCTCTGCCAAGCCGCCGCGGTTCACGTTCAACATGGCCCGCAGCTCGAGCTCGTGGCCGGCGGTAGCCAACACCACCTACATCGGGGTGCACATGCTCGGCCTGGAAAACCAGGAGCTCGCCGACCGTTTCGCGCGGACCAAGAACCGCTTCGAGGGCGATCACTGGGCGCACGGCCCGTACGACGTGCCGATCCTGAAGGATGTCGCCGGCTGGCTGATCGGCAAGGTGCAGATGCGGCTCTCGTTCGAGAACAACGCCGTGGTGGTCGTCGAGGTGGTTGAGGGCGAAGTCGGCGACGACGGCACGCCGCTGCTGTACCACGCCGGGGAGTACAGCCAGCCCGTCCCGCTGGACTACGAGATCTAAAACCTCGCCAAGGCGACGGCGGGCGGCGCAGGGCCTGGGGCTCAGCTGTCCAGGCAGGTCGGGCCGAGGAGCACCTTCAGGTCGCCGAACAGCGAGGGACTGGGGTTGACCCTGAGGTGGACCGGCAGCCCCATCACCTCCACCCGGGTATCCCCCTGCAGGTGCAGCCGGACTTCGGAGTTGCCGCGGTGGGTCCGCAGCACGTCTCCCAGCTCCGTCACCACCCCTTCGGTGGCCTTGTGCGTCTGCATGGTGATGACCAGCGGGCCGCTGGTTCCCTGGCTGAGGTCCGGGACGGAGAGCTCCATGCAGTTGAGCGTGACGGCGCCGTCGTCGCGCCGTTGCAGGCGGCCCTTGACCACCACGATCAGGTCCTCGGCGAGGACCGAGGCGATGGGGCCGTAGACCTGGCCGAAGAACATCACCTCCATGGAGCCGCCCAGGTCCTCGATCTCGGCCCTGGCATAGGCATTGCCGCTGGCTTTGGCGATCCGGCGGCTGAGCGAGGTGATCATGCCCGCGATGGTGACGATGGCGCCGTCGTGCGGGCCGTCCTCGGCGATGATCGAGGTGATGGACTGGTCAGCGTGTTGGCTCAGGAGCCCTTCGAGCCCCTGCAGCGGGTGGTCCGAGACGTAGAGACCGAGCATGTCGCGTTCGAACGAGAGTTTGTCCTTCTTCTCCCATTCCGGAAGGTCGGGAATCTCGATACTCAGCGACGCCTCTGATTCGGCTTCGTCGAAACCGGCGAACAGGTCGAACTGCCCGATCGCCTCGTTGCGCTTCAGGGTGATGACCGAGTCGATCGCTTCTTCGTGGACCATGGCCAGGGCGCGCCGGTGGTGGCCGAGGGAGTCGAAGGCCCCGGCCTTGATCAGGGATTCAATCGTGCGCTTGTTGCACACCACGGCGGGGACCTTCATCAGGTAGTCCTTGAAGGACGTGTAGGCGCCCTCCTTTTCGCGTGCCGCGACCATGGCCTCGACGACGTTGACGCCGACGTTGCGGATGGCTCCCATGCCGAAGCGGATGTCGGTGCCGACCGGGGTGAAGTTCAGGGCGGACTCGTTGACGTCCGGCGGCAGCACGGTGATGCCCATGCGCCGGCATTCGTTGAGGTAGATCGCCGATTTGTCCTTGTCGTCGCCGACGCTGGTGAGCAGGGCGGCCATGTACTCCGGGGCGTAGTGCGCCTTCAGGTACGCGGTCCAGTAGGAGATCACACCGTAGGCGGCCGAGTGCGCCTTGTTGAAGGCGTAGTCGGAGAACGGCAGCAGGATGTCCCACAGGGTCTTGACGGCGGCCATGGAGTAGCCGTTGTCCTGCATCCCCTGGGAGAACCCGGCAAACTGCTTGTCCAGCTCTGATTTCTTCTTCTTGCCCATGGCGCGGCGCAGGATGTCGGCCTGGCCCAGCGAGTAGCCGGCCAGCTTCTGCGCGACGGCCATGACTTGCTCCTGGTACACGATCAGCCCGTAGGTCCCGCCCAGGATTTCTTCCAGCGGCTCGGCGAGCTCGGGGTGGATGGGGATGACTTCCTGGATCTTGTTCTTCCGCAGGGCGTAGTCGGTGTGCGCGTTGGCGCCCATAGGGCCCGGCCGGTACAGCGCCAGCACGGCGGAGATGTCTTCGAAGTTGTCGGGCTTCATGAGCTTGAGCAGGGACCGCATGGGTCCACCGTCGAGCTGGAAGACCCCCAGGGTGTCGCCCCGGGCCAGCAACTCGTAGGAGGCCGTGTCGTCCAGCGCCAGGGCTTCCAGGTCCAGGTCGATGCCGCGGTTCATCTTGATGTTTTCCAGGGCGTCGGAAATGATCGTGAGGTTCCGCAGCCCAAGGAAGTCCATCTTGATCAGGCCTAGGCCTTCGGCGGTGGGGTAGTCGAACTGGGTGATGACCTGGCCGTCTTGGAACCGGCGCATGACGGGGATGACGTCGATGATCGGGTCCGAGGACATGATGACGCCGGCCGCGTGGACACCCCATTGGCGCTTCAGCCCCTCGATGCCCAGGGCCGTCTCGAACACCTTGGCGGCTTCCGGGTCCGTGCTGATCAGTTGCCGGAAATCCCCCGCCTCGCTGTAACGCTTGGATTCCGGGTTCTGGATGTCAGCGAGCGGAATGTCCTTGGCCATCACCGCAGGCGGCAGCGCCTTGGTCAGCTGTTCGCCCATGCTGAAGGGGTAGCCGAGCACACGGGAGGAGTCCTTGAGCGCCTGCTTGGTCTTGATGGTGCCGTACGTCACGATCATGGCGACGCGCTCGTCACCGTACTTGCGCGTCACATAATCGATGACTTCCGAGCGGCGCCGGTCATCGAAGTCGACGTCGAAGTCGGGCATCGAGACGCGATCCGGGTTGAGGAACCGTTCGAAGATCAGGCCATGGGCGAGCGGGTCAAGGTCGGTGATGCGCATGGCGTAAGCCACCATGGAGCCTGCGCCCGAGCCGCGGCCCGGACCCACGCGGATGCCGTTTTCCTTGGCCCAGTTGATGAAGTCGGCCACCACCAGGAAGTAGCCGGGGAACCCCATGGAGTTGATGACGCCGAGCTCGTAATCGGCCTGGGTCCGCACCTTGTCCGGGACGCCGCCCGGGTAGCGGTACGCCAGGCCCTTGGCTACCTCCTTGACGAGCCACGAGGTCTCGTCCTCGCCGGGCGGGCACGGGAACCGGGGCATGTAGTTCGCACCGGTGTTGAAGGATACTTCGCAGCGCTCGGCGATGAGCAGGGTGTTGTCGCACGCGTCCGGGTGGTCGCGGAACAGTTCGCGCATTTCCTGCGGGGACTTCAGATAGTAGCCGCTGCCGGAGAAGGCGAAACGCGAGCCGCCGTTGTCGTACGTGGGCTCCAGCAGCGTGGATCCGGACTGGATGGCCAGCAGGGCCTCGTGTGCCTTGGCGTCGTGCTCGTGCGTGTAGTGGAGGTCGTTGGTGGCCACCAGCGGGAGGTTCAGTTCCTTGGCCAGCCGCAGCAGGTCGCCGGTGACGCGGCGCTCAATGTCCAGGCCGTGGTCCATGAGTTCGCAGAAGTAGTTCTCCGCCCCGAAGATGTCGCGGAACTCGGCGGCCGCCTCCAGCGCTTCGCGGTACTGTCCGAGCCGCAGCCGGGTCTGGATTTCCCCGGACGGGCAACCTGTGGTGGCGATCAGCCCCTCGGAGTATGTGTTCAGCAGTTCCCGGTCCAGCCGGGGCCATTTGCCGAAGACGGAGTCCAGCGAAGCGATCGAGGAGGCCCGGAACAGGTTGCGCATACCCACGTTGTTGTAGCTCAGCAGGGTCATGTGGGTGTAGGCGCCGCCGCCGGAAATGTCGTCCTTGCGCTGGTGCTCCTCGCCCCAGCGGACGCGGCTCTTGTCGCCACGCGCGGTTCCGGGGGTCACATAGGCTTCGACGCCGATAATGGGCTTGATGCCCTTGTCGGTGGCCTTCTTCCAGAAGTCGAAAGCGCCGAAGAGGTAGCCGTGGTCGGTGGTGGCCAGGGCGGGCATCCCGAGCCGCTCGGTTTCGTCGAACAGCTCACCGAGTCGGGCGGCGCCGTCCAGCATCGAGTATTCGGTGTGGTTGTGGAGGTGCACGAACGAGGCATTGCTGGAAGTCACCGAATCATTCTAGTGCCGCCCGGGCCCGCCACGCGCCGACCCGGCCGCAACGCTCCCGGTGTCGGGCGCGGCCCCGTCCGAGCCGGCTCAGGCCTGCCCGGACTCCAGGACCTCCAACGCATATGCCAGGTCTTGGGGGTAATCGCTCGTGACGGTCACCCGGTCCCCCGTCCGGGGGTGCTCGAAGGACAGCTGCCGGGCGTGCAGCCATTGCCGGGTGAGCCCCAGGGTGGCCGCGAGCCGCGGATCGGCTCCGTAGGTGAGGTCGCCGGCGCAGGGGTGGCGCAGGGCCGCGAAGTGCACCCGGATCTGGTGTGTGCGCCCGGTTTCGAGGTGCACCTCAACGAGGGAGGCCTTGCCGAAGGCCTCCAGGACCTCGTAGTGCGTGACGGAGTCCCGGCCGTCCTCGATCACGGCGAAGCGCCAGTCGTGGCCCGGGTGGCGGCCGATCGGCGCGTCGATGGTGCCGGCCAGCGGGTCAGGGAGGCCTTGGACGACGGCGTGGTACATCTTGTCCACGGTCCGTTCCTTGAAGGCGCGCTTGAGGGCCGTATAGGCGTTTTCAGTCTTCGCGACGACCATGACGCCGGACGTGCCGACGTCGAGCCGGTGGACGATGCCGGCGCGCTCGGGGGCGCCCGACGTCGAGATCCGGTAGCCGAGTCCGGCCAGGCCGCCCACGACCGTGGGTCCCACCCAGCCGGGTGAGGGGTGGGCCGCCACGCCGACCGGTTTGTCGATGACCACGAACTCGTCATCGTCCAGCAGGATTTTCAGGCCTTCCACGACTTCCTCCACGATTTCCAGGGGGTCCCGACGTTCGGGCACGGTGACGTCGAGCACGGCGCCGGGGCTGAGCTTGAGGGATTTTCCGACGGCCTTGCCGCCGCTGCGAACGTTGCCCTCGGCGATGAGGGTGGCGGCCAGCGACCGGGAGATCCCCATCAGTTGCGCCAGGGCGGCGTCGACGCGGGTGCCGGCGAGCTCCTCGGGGACCAGGAGGCGCCGGGGCTCAGCGGGCTCAGGCAGCTCGGAATACTCCGTGAAGTCCGAGGATTCAGCCTCCGGCATGGTTGGCTCAGACATCGTGCTCCGCCCCGTCCTCGGTTGATTTGTTGTGGCGCGTGCCGTCAAGGGAGATCCCGCGGAAGGTGAGCAGGCAGATGATCACCACGGAGGAGACGACGGCGGAGTCGGCGATGTTGAAGATCGCGAAGTTCGGCAGCTGGATGAAGTCCACCACATGGCCCATGGCGAAGGAGGGCGGCCGGAACAGCCGGTCCGTGAGGTTGCCCAGCGCGCCGCCGAGCAGCAGTCCGAGCGCAAGCGCCCACCAGGCCGAGCCCAGCCTGCGCAACTGCAGCAGGATCGCAACGGAAACGGCCACCATGATGATGGTGAACACCCAGGTCACGTTCTCGCCGATGGAGAATGCGGCCCCGGAGTTGCGGATGTAGTACCAGTGCAACAGCGGGGGCAGTACGGGGATCCGCTCGCCCTCGACCATGGCGCTGGTCACCCACAGTTTGGTCAGCTGGTCGAAGACGTAGGCGAACACCGCGAAAGCAGCGAACAGCGACAGCAGCATTGTCCGCCGGGGCCGCGCGGGCGCTGCCGGCCGTCCCTCGACGGGCTGCACGACGGGATGACCGGCGCCGGCAGGCTGCGTGGCGCCGGCAGGCTCCGCGGCGGCTGAAGGGTTCACGGCGTCTGATGGCTGCGTGGCGTCTGGTGATGGTGCGTCAGTCATAGGGCTTTCGTTCGGGAGCCAGTGCGGGGACTGGGAGTCTGCTGCTGGGGCACACCGGCCACCGGAGGTGGCGGTTAATGGCAAAAGCCGGCGGCCGAGGAGTCCCCAGCCACCGGCTTTCAGAATACGTGCTTAATGCTCTAGCTGCCCGCGCCGACCTCGGGGGCCGCTACGGAACCGCGGGCATCAAGGTCGCGCAGCTGGCCTTCGATGTAGGCCTTCAGGCGGGAGCGGTAGTCGCGTTCGAAGCCGCGCAGCTGTTCGACCTTGCGTTCCAGGACGGAGCGCTGCTGCTCGAGGGCGCCGAGAATCTTGCGGGACTTTTCCTGCGCGTCGTTGACGAGGCTGCTGGCTTCGATCTGCGCTTCGGCGATGATCTTGTCGCGCTGCTGCTCGCCGTCGGCGACGTGCTTGTCGTGCATCTGCTGGGCCATCGAGAGCAGGCCAGCGGCGGACTCGGCTGCCGGGGTGGTTGCGGCGGCGCGTGCCGGGACAGCTGCCTGGCTGGCGGCCTGCTCGGCTTCCTTCTTCTTGGCAGCTTCAGCGGCCTTTGCCTCGGCTTCTGCCTTGGCGCGGTCTTCCTTCTCGGCCTTGACGGGCGCCGGGACCTTCTCCACGACAGGAGCCGCGGCGGCGGAGCTGGCAGGCGTGCCGGCGCTGAGTTCGGCGAGCTTCTTGCGCAGCTCTTCGTTCTCCTGGTTCAGGCGTCGCAGTTCGACGACGATCTCGTCCAGGAAGTCGTCAACTTCGTCCTGGTCGTAGCCTTCGCGGAACTTGGTCGGCTGAAAGCGCTTGTTGACAACGTCTTCTGGCGTCAAAGCCATCTGGTCACCTCGTTGGTCTAGTTAGTCAGAGGCCTTCCGGCCGTCAAAACTACGGTACCTAAATATGGTCTGGTTCCTCTAATTCAACACCGCAGTGTCAAACCAGAGTTTTTTATCAGTTCGGGCCGGACCGCGTCCGTCACCCTACAAAGCGCACGCGCCGATGCCTACGCCAGGGTCTTGGTGACCGCCATGGCCACGCTCACGGCCACAAAAAGCAGCAGGAAGCCCAGGTCCAGCGAGACCCCGCCCAAGCGCAGTGGCGGGATGACCCGCCGGAGCAGCTTAAGCGGCCGGTCTGTGACGGAATACACAGCGTGCGCCGTCACCAGCGCCGCACCGCGCGGCCGCCAGCTCCGGGCGAACATCTGCACCCAGTCGAAGACCAGGCGGACGATCAAGGCAACGAAAAACAGCAACAACGCGATATAGACAAGTCCGAAAACAATTCCCATGAGTTAGCTCATATCTCCGTGTTCGTTCCGGATACCGCAGTGTCCTGAAAAAAGTATCGCTTCTATTTCAACACGGATATTTCAGCATGGATGCCAGGCAGGTGTTCCTGCCTGGCATCCGTGCTGAAATCCGGACTAGCTCTGGTTGAAGAAACTCGCCTGTGTTTCGCTGACCTTCTTGTCATCGCCGATGACTTCAACGTAGGACGGCGAGAGCAAGAACACCTTGTTCGTCACGCGTTCGATGCTGCCGCGGAGGCCGAAGACGAGACCGGCGGAGAAGTCGACGAGGCGTTTCGCATCGGCCTCGCCCATGTCGGTGACGTTCATGATGACGGGGATGCCGTCACGGAAGCTTTCGCCGATAAGTTTGGCGTCGTTGTAGGACCGCGGGTGGATCGTGGTGATCTGCCGGAGTCCGGTGGGCTCTTCGCGGCTCGATGCCGCTCGCTTGATGGGTGTCACAGGTGCGCGGTATTCCTCTTCAACGGCGTGGGGCTCTTCCCGGGGGGCCTCGCGGACAGGCGCCGGCGCGCGGCGTTCCTCGCGGTCGTGCTCCATGGAATCGATCTCATCCTTTTGCGATGTGTGGTGCTCAGACTCGTAGTGGTCGTCGCCATCAGCGAGCCCAAGATAGATCATTGTCTTGCGCAGAGCGCCAGCCATGGTCGACTCCTAATCGTGTCCGTAAGCGGGCCGCTCAAAATGACCTGACAGCCTTGGAATTCCCGCCATTACCTTCCAATACGTTGAACCTACCGCAACGCCGGACGCGGACCGAGAATATCCGAGCCAATTCGTAGGTGTGTCGCCCCGCAGCGGATGGCTGCTTCAAGGTCCTGGCTCATGCCGGCGGAAATTCCTGTGGCGTCCGGATATTGCGCGGCCAGCCCGGCGGAGATGGCCGCCAGGCGTTCAAAGGCAGCCGCGGGATCGGCCTTCAGCGGCGCCACCGCCATGACGCCTGCCAGCCGGAGGCCCTCCGCGCCGGCGAGCTGCTCGGCCAGGGCCGGGACCTCCGCCGGCAGGGCGCCGCCCCGGTGACGGTCGGCGTCCTCGTCGAGGCTCACCTGGATGAAGCATTCCAGCGGGGCGCGTCCGGCACGTTCCTGCTCGGCGGCCATGGCCCTGGCGAGGGCGGTCGCCAGCTGCGGCCGGTCCACGGAATGCACGGAATGGGCATACTTGACCACGGACTTGGCCTTGTTGCTTTGGAGCTGGCCGATGAAGTGCCAGCGCAGCTGTGCGTCGTGCAGCTGCGCCGCCTTGTCCGAGGCTTCCTGGTCCCGGTTCTCGCCGACGTCGCTGATGCCCAGCGATGCCAGCCGACGGACGTCCTGCGCGGGATGGAACTTGGTGACGACGATCAGGCGCGGCGGGTGGTCCTGCCGCCCGGCGGCCGCCGCGGCGGCGGCGATCCGCTGCCGGACCGCGGCCAGGTTTTCCCTCAGCTGCGCCAGGCGGGGGTCCGTGTCGCCGGCGTGCTCAGTCATGGGTCCAGACCAGACCCGCAAAGCGGCCGGTGTGCGCGTCGCGGCGGTAGGAGAAGAGCGCTTCGTCTTCAAGGGTGCACCCGCCGGCGTATTCGACCGTGACGCCCTCGGCTTCGAGCTGGCTGCGGACCCCGGCCGGCAGGTCCAGCCCCGGGGTCCCCCGGGAGGTAGTGCACCACGTGGCGGGGACGGCTGCGGAAACGTCCGCGCGCATCCCGCCGGGGACCTCGTAGCACTGCCCGCAGATGGACGGACCGATCCATGCGCTGATCCGCGCCGCCCCCAGGTCCCGCAGCCGGGCGACGGCCGCCGGGACCACTCCGGAAGCCACGCCCGGGCGTCCGGCGTGCACGACGCCGAGGACGGGCGCGCCGCCGGCGCCCTCTCCCGCCAGCGCCACGGGGACGCAGTCGGCCACCATGACGGCCAGCGGCTCGCCGAGGGAGACCATGGCATCGGCTGTCGGGGTGTCGCTCCCGGCGGCCGCGGGGACCCCGTTGCCGGCGATGGTCACGACGTGGCGGCCATGGACCTGGTTCATGTACCGGAAGGAACGGTGGCCGAGTCCCGCAGCCTGGTCGAGCCGCCTGCGGCGGCGCCGGACTTCCCCCGGATCGTCGCCGACATGAAGTGCCAGGTTGCCGGCCGCGGCGTCGGTGAAAGCCACCCAGACGCCGGGCCGGACTTCAGCCCGCCAGGAGAACAATCACAACACCGCCACATCGGTCTACGTCCAGATAAGTCCGGGATCCGGGCCAAGGCACCATGGCACCGCCGGAGGGCAGTGCCATGGATGCAGCCGCAGGATCTACTTCAGGAAGTCGGGCACATCCAGGTCGTCGGAGTGGCGGCCGGACAGGTCCGGCTCCACGACCGACGGGAGGTCGACGTCGAAGCCCGAGTCGGCCGGGACGGCGGACGGGCGCTGCTGGCCCCAGCCGCCGTAGCCGGAAGCGCCTACCGTGGCGTGCAGCGGCTGGACGTGCGTGCCGGCCGGAGCCTGGGCCGGGGCCGGCGCCGCCGGTGCCGTGGGGCGCTGGGGTGCTGCCGGCAGGGACTGGTCCATGGACGGCGACGTTGCCTTGACGTCGTCGAAGCCCGCCGCGATGACGGTGACGCGTGCTTCGTCGCCGAGGGCGTCGTCGATGACCGCACCGAAGATGATGTTGGCTTCCGGGTGGGCCACTTCCTGGACCAGGCGTGCTGCCTCGTTGATCTCGAAGAGGCCCAGGTCGGAGCCTCCCTGGATGGACAGCAGGACGCCGTGGGCGCCGTCGATGGAAGCCTCCAGCAGCGGAGACGCGATGGCGAGCTCCGCGGCCTTCACCGCACGGTCCTCACCGCGGGCCGAGCCGATGCCCATGAGCGCCGAACCCGCGCCCTGCATGACGGACTTGACGTCGGCGAAGTCGAGGTTGATCAGGCCCGGCGTGGTGATCAGGTCGGTGATGCCCTGGACACCGGAGAGCAGGACCTGGTCGGCGGAGCGGAACGCGTCCAGGACGGAGACGTTGCGGTCGCTGATGGACAGCAGCCGGTCGTTGGGGATGACGATCAGGGTGTCGACTTCGTC
Source organism: Arthrobacter sp. (assembly GCA_025464875.1). Lineage (GTDB taxonomy): Bacteria > Actinomycetota > Actinomycetes > Actinomycetales > Micrococcaceae > Arthrobacter. Next base: position 10,435 of record JAODMV010000147.1, read on the forward strand.
GCGCAGGGCGTCAATGCCGGCCTCCGCGGAGCCGGCGCGGCGGCGGCCCTCGAAGGTGAAGGGACGGGTGACGACGCCGATGGTCAGCGCGCCGAGCGAGCGGGCGATGCGGGCCACGACGGGAGCGCCGCCGGTGCCGGTGCCGCCGCCTTCGCCGGCGGTGACGAAGACCATGTCGGCGCCCCGGATGACCTCTTCGATTTCATCGGCGTGGTCCTCCGCGGCCTGCCGGCCGACCTCAGGGTTCGCGCCGGCTCCGAGACCACGGGTCAGCTCCCGCCCGACGTCGAGCTTGACGTCTGCATCGCTCATCAGCAATGCCTGGGCATCGGTGTTGATGGCGATGAACTCGACGCCGCGAAGACCGACCTCGATCATGCGGTTGACCGCGTTCACGCCACCGCCGCCGATGCCGACGACCTTGATGACGGCCAAGTAATTCTGCGGAGCTGCCACGTTACGTGTCCCTTGTTCGTGTCCTGTTGCGAAAACTGATTGGAGTCAAGCTTGAAGGTTTGAACCTTAACCTTCGACTTGAAGGTTATAGTTATGTCAAGTAACTCATGTCTGCGACGGTATTTCCTATCCCGGCGACATGCAATTACCGGCGCCGCGTGTCGCGGGAATACCGGCAAATCCTGCGCTTGCCCTACTGCTTGTCCTATTGATTGTCCCTGATGTTTGTCCTGCTGCTGTACCGCAGCAGGACCGTGCTGCGTGCCTGGCCGCCGCTATCGGGTGACCGGGTGCCGCGGCACGCTGACATCGTAGATCCTGACCGGGTTCTTCGGGTCCGCGGGAGCCTTCAGGAGCGCCTCCAGCACGCGCGCCTTGAGCTCCTTCTCCCCCGCATTGCCCCAGATGATCGTCTGCCCGTCGACGAGCTTGAGTTCGACGGCGTCCGCGGACTCGGCCGAGGCATCGGAAAGTTTGGCGAGAACGTCCGCCGGCAGCGCCCCCAGCACCGCGGCGATGGCCTGGAAGAGGTCCTTTGCCAGGGCGCCGCCACCGCTGTCGATGACCGGCAACGGCACGGCGGCCGGGTCCTTGGTGGTGCTGAGCTGGACGCCGTCGCCATCCACCATCTGGAAGGTCTGCCCCTGCTTGACCAGGGCCAGCGGAACGCGTTCGGTGACGTGGACCTGCAGCGTCGAGGGCGGGCGCGCCTGGACGCTGACCTGCTTGACCTGGACCAGCGGCTGCAGAAGGGCCGCGACGTCCTCCTCGCTGATCTGCGGCAGCGGTTTGCCGTGCAGGGGCCCGAGGGCGGCCCGGACCTGGTCCGGGCTCAGCATCCTGGTGCCGTCCACGGTGACGGACCGCAAGGCCAGCACCGGCGAGTAGACGGCTGCCGCCAGGAGTCCCGCCACCAGCGCCGCAAGCACGCCGGTGGTGCTGAGCAGGACGCGCCGGCGCCGCTTGGCCTTGGGTTCGGGAAAGGACAGCACATTGTCCGGTGTCGCGGGCGGCTTGTGGCCCGGCTGCCTGCCCGTCCTGTTGTCGGACGGGTTGCCCGTGCCCCCAGCGTCCGGTATCCCGCCTGCGCCGGCTGCTGATTTGGACGCCGAAATGACCTCGGGGCGGCTCCCCTGCGTGCGCCCGGCTCCGGCGGCGGGCGCCCGGCTGCCGCCCTTGTAGCTGGGGCGGCGCGGGCTAGCCACCGGGTGCCCCGACCGTGAGGGTCTCCACAATCAGGGGCGCGTAGGCGGTGACGTCGCCGGCCCCAACGGTCAGCACGATGTCCCCGGGTGCCACGGCGGCCACGAGCGCCCGCACCGCGTCTTCCCCGGAGCCGACCAGGCGGCCGCCGGGGCCCAGGTGGTCGGCGATTAGCTGGCTGCTGACACCGGGGATGGGATCCTCCCGCGCCGGGTAGATGTCCAGCACCAGGGCCGTGTCCGCAAGGTTCAGGGAGTGGGCGAACTCTTCGGCGAATTCGCGGGTGCGGGAGAACAGGTGGGGCTGAAACAGCACGTGCACCCGGTGTGTGCCGGCCACGGACCGTGCGGCGTCCATGGCGGCCCGGACCTCGGTGGGGTGATGGGCGTAGTCGTCATAGACGCGCACGCCGGCGCCCTCGCCCTTGAATTCGAACCGCCGCGAGGCGCCGGAGAACTGCGAGAGGGCTGCCGCGGCGGTTTCGGGGGCCACCCCGAGTTCGAGGGCGACGGCGAACGCGGCGGCCGCGTTGAGCGCGTTGTGCCGCCCGGGGACCCGCAGCGCGACCGGGAAGCGTCCGTCCGGCGTCGAGATCCAGACCTGGCCCGGACCGCCGTCGTGCAGCCGGACGCCGGCGTCGTCGCCCGTGCCATAGAGGACTACGCGGGTGTTGCCGCGTCCGAGCGTGCGCCGGGCCAGGTCCCGGGCGCCTGGGTCGTCCGCGCAGGCGACCAGGACGCCGTCGGCCGGGAGCAGGGTGGTGAAACGGTCGAAGGACGCATAGACGGCCTCTGCGGTTCCGTAGTGGTCCAGATGGTCGGGTTCGACGTTGGTCACCACGGCGATGTGCGGGCGGTAGTTGAGGAAGGAAGCGTCGGATTCGTCCGCTTCGGCGACGAAGATGTCCGAACTGCCGTGGGCGGCGTTGACGCCGAGCGCGGGGACGTTGGCGCCGATGGCGAACGACGGGTCCAGTCCGGCGCCCTTGAGCAACACGGCGATCATGGAGGTTGTGGTCGATTTCCCGTGCGTGCCCGCCACGGCAACGACGGTGTCCCCGCCCATGGCGGCAGCCAGCGCCTCGGAGCGGTGCAGCACCGGCAGCCCGGCGTCGCGGGCGGCGGCCAGCTCCGGGTTGTCGGGCCGGATGGCCGAACCGGCGACGACCGTCTGGGCGTCCGAGAGGTTGGCGGCGGAGTAGCCGACGCAGATCCGGGCGCCGGCGGCAGCCAGATCCGCCATGACGGGAAGGTCCTTGGCGTCGGAGCCGCTCACTTCCACTCCGCGGGCCACCAGAATGCGGGCGACCGCGGACATGCCAACGCCGCCGATGCCGATGAAGTGCACCCGGCCGAGGGACTCCTGGCCGGGGGCGGGTGTCGCTTCCGGCTGCTGTTGGGACTGGGTCATGGCTTTACCGCTTCCTGCTGGGCCGCTTCAAGGACAAGGTCTGCCATCCGCCGGTCAGCGTTTCGAATGCCGAGGTGTTCGGAGCTGGCGGCCATCCGGGCCAGCCTGTCGTTGTCCAAGAGCAGGGGGATGACGTGCTCGCCGAGCCAGCCGGGGGTGAAGCCGGCGTCGTCCACGATCAGCGCCCCGCCGGCGTCGACAAGGCCGGCGGCGTTCAGCGCCTGTTCGCCGTTGCCGATGGGGAGGGGGACGAAAACGGCTGGAACGCCGACGGCGGCCGCCTCGCAGACCGTGGCGGCGCCGGCACGGGCCAGCAGCAGGTCCGCCGCGGCGTAGACGGACTCCATGCCGTCCACGTACTCCACCTGCCGGTAGCCCGGCGCGGACAGGGGCTTGCCGTCCGTGCCGTGCACGGCCTTGCCGCGGCCGGTGATGTGCAGGGTCTGGATGCCGGCCGCGGCGAGGGCGCCGACGGATGCGGCCAGGGTCCGGTTGATGCTTTGCGCGCCGGAGGAGCCGCCCGTGACAATCAGGGCGGGCTTCTCCGGATCCAGGCCGAGCGCGGCCCGCGCCGAGGCCCTGGCCGCGGCACGGTCGAGGCCGGAAATTTCGCTGCGCATTGGCATGCCGACATGCCGGGCTCCGCGGAGCCGGGTGCCGGCGAAGGCCACGGCCAGGTGCCCGCCCAACACGGCTCCCACCCGGTTCGCCAGCCCGGGCCGGGTGTTGGCTTCGTGGACCACGATCGGGATTTTCCGGCGCCAGGCGGCGAGGTACATCGGCGTGCAGACGTATCCGCCGACGCCGACCAGGACGTCGGCCTCGGCCTCATCGAGGATGGCGCCCGCCTGCTTCACCGCGCCGGCCAGGCGACCCGGAAGCCGCAGCAGGTCCAGCGAGGGCTTCCGCGGAAACGGGACGCGGTCGACGGTGGCGAGCTCCAGACCGGCGGCCGGAACCAGCCGGGCTTCCATCCCGCCCGGGGTGCCGACGGCCAGCAGCCGCGCCCCGGGGCGGGCTTGCCGGACCGCGTGTGCGATGGCCAGGAGCGGGCTGATGTGTCCGGCTGTTCCCCCGCCGGCCAGGACGACGGACAAAGGCGACTCGGTGTTCATGAAGGGCTATTTACGCTTTCGTGCTGGGTCTTTGGGGACGGGGCCCTTAGTGGCAGCGTTCCTGGCGGTGGAGCGCCGGTCCGCAGGGCCCTTGGCTGCATTTCGGGTGACGGATTTCATTCGCAGGACCTTGGCCAGTGCGGCCGGACCGAACTTCACCAGCCGTTTGGGCTGCAGGCCCGGCGCCATCTGCACCCGGGCCAGAGACAAGACTACGCCGATCGCGCAGAGGGACATGAGCAGGGCCGATCCGCCGTAGGAAATGAACGGCAGCGGGATGCCGACCACGGGGGCCAGGCCGGTGACGACGGCCATGTTCACGGTGGCCTGGCCGAGCAGCCAGACCATGATGGTGCCGGCAAGCACCCGGTGGAACATGTCCTTCTGGGCAACGACCACCCGGTAGATGGCCGTGCCGAGGATGGCGAACAGGACCAGCACCACGAAGGTGCCCGCGAGGCCGAGTTCCTCGCCGATGATGGCGAAGATGAAGTCGTTGTGGGCTTCCGGAATCCAGCTGTACTTTTGCCGGCTCTGGCCCAGGCCCACCCCGAACCAGCCGCCGGAGGCGAGCCCGTAGAGGCCGTTGGTGGACTGGTAGTTCAGGTCCGAGCCGTCGGCGCAGGCCTGGCCGGTCCAGGACAGGATCCGGCAGACGCGGTTGGGGCTGGCGATGGCCGCGACCGCTATGAAGGCGCCACCCAGGAGCGCGCCGACGCCGAACAGGTAGAGCCGCACGCCCGCGAAGAAGAGCGCCGCCGCGGTGATCATGATGACGATCATCGCCGTGCCGAGGTCGTTGCCAACGAGGATGAGCCCGATGATCAGGACCGCGCCCGGGACGACCGGGATCAGTGCGTGCCTGGTGCGGGTGAGAAGCTTGGTCTTGCGGCCGAGCACCGTGGCCATCCACAGGGCCAGCGCCAGCTTGGAGGCCTCGGAGGGCTGGAAGGTGACGGGCCCGATTTCGATCCAGTTCTTGTTGCCCATCACGCTGGTGCCCACCAGCAGCACCAGCACCAGCAGGACGATGGCCGCGACGATCGCCAGCCAGGCGATGCGTTTGAGCCACACCACGTTGACCCTCGACAGCAGGAACATGCAGAACAGGCCGATGGCGGCGAACATGCCCTGTTTGAGGGCGGCCGAGTAGGGTGACTCCCCTGCCGCGATGGCTTCCACACTGGAGGCGGACAGCACCATCAGAATACCGATGGCAGTCAGGGCCAGCGTCGATCCGAGGATCAGGTAGTACGTGGAGCCGTTGCGGGACTTGCCCGTTCCCTCCAGCGCGGACCAGAAACCGCGATACCAGCCGCGCACCTTCTCGGCTGAGAGTGTCTCCCGGAAGGCCCCGCGGGACGGCCGTATGTCTGCGACGGGTTTGTTTCCGACGGCGGTCTTAGCCGCCGTCGTACGTGTGGGCGTGCTGACCATTGTTACTCCTCGCTGGTCTGAGCCTGCCCTTCCACGAGCTCGCGGACAGCTTCGATGAAGGCGTCGCCACGGTGAGCGTAGGAAGAGAACTGGTCCATGGAAGCAGCTGCCGGGGCCAGGAGCACAGTGTCCCCGGAGGCGGCCAGCTGCGCTGCCGAGGCGACGGCCTGGGCCATCACAGTCCCGCCGGAAATCGGCGAAGCGCCTGCGTCGGCATCGGCCGACCCTGCAGTCTGCACATTTTCAGTGTCGCCCTTTGCCTGGCCGATCACGGGGACATCCGGCGCGTGTCGCTCCAGGGCAATCCGGAGCTCGCTGGAGTCCGCGCCGATCAGGACGACCGCCTTGAGCCGGTGGGCATGCGCCTGGACCAGCGCGTCATAGTTCACGCCCTTGGAGAGGCCGCCGGCAATCCACACCACATTCTCGAACGCGGACAGCGAGGCGGCGGCGGCATGGGGATTGGTGGCCTTGGAATCATTGACCCAGAGCACGCCCTCATGGCGGGCGACCGGCTCGATCCGGTGATCGCCCGGACGGTAGTTTTGCAGGCCCCTGCGGACGGCGGACGGCTCGACGCCGTAGGCCCGGGCCAGGCCCGCCGCCGCCAGTGCGTTGGCCACCAGGTGCCGAGGTGCCACCGGCCCCAGATCGGAAATGGCCGCCAGTTCGACCGCGCTGTCCTTGCGTTCCGCAATGAAGGCACGGTCCACCAGCAGGCCTTCGACGACGCCGAGCATGCTGATGGCGGGCGTGAGGGTGGTGAAGCCCACGGCGCGGCAGCCCTCCACGACATCGGCGTCTTCGACCATGCGTTCGGTCTCGATCTGCTCGGCGTTGTAGATGCACGCCTTCTGGGTGTTGTGGTACACCTTCGCCTTGTCGGCCAGGTAGGAGGCATAGGAGCCATGCCAGTCCACGTGGTCTTCGGCGACGTTGAGACAGACGCTGGCGACGGGCGAGAGGGAGTGGCTCCAGTGCAACTGGAAGCTCGAGAGCTCCACGGCCAGAACGTCGTAGTCGACCGGGTCCCGCAGGGCGTCCAGGATGGGCGTGCCGACGTTGCCGACGGCGATGGCCTTGAGGCCCTCCGCCTGAAGGATCGCCTCGGTCATGCCCACCGTCGTCGTCTTGCCGTTGGTGCCGGTGATGGTGAGCCAGTCCGCGGTCTTGCGGCCCTTGCGTTCGCGCACGCGCCAGGCGAGTTCGACGTCGCCCCACACCGGAATGTGTGCCCGCGCCGCGGCGGCCAGCAGCGCCTGGTCGGGTCGCCAGCCCGGCGAGGTGACGATCAGGTCCGGCTTCTGGCCGTCGACCTTGGGCACCGTGGTCACGGCGTCCTCGCCCAGCAAGACCTCCGCCGCGCCGACGATCCGGAGCGTGTCCGCCTGGGCCTGCGCCTTCGTGCTGCTCGCGGCGTCCACCACGACCACCCGGGCACCCAGCTCGATGAGCGTGTCCGCGGCCGCGAAACCGGAGACACCGATGCCGGTGACGACAACCCGCAGCCCGGCCCAGTCCGACTCCCAGCTGACCAGGTCCTTCAGCCGCGGAGAGGTGGTGAGGGCGGGGGGAATGGCGCCGCTCACAGGAGCACCACCCATTCGGCGTAGAAGATGCTCAGGCCGGCGGCCACGAACAGTCCGGCCAGGATCCAGAAACGGACGACGACGGTCACTTCCGGCCATCCCTTCAGTTCAAAGTGATGCTGCAGCGGAGCCATCTTGAAGAAACGCTTTCCCTTGGTGATCTTGAAGTAGCCGACCTGGATGATGACCGAGAGGGTGATGAGAACGAACAGGCCGCCGATGAAGGCCAGCAGCAGTTCCGTCCGGGACAGGATCGCGAAGCCCGCGATGGCGCCGCCAATGGCTAGGGATCCGGTGTCGCCCATGAAGATCTTCGCCGGTGAGGTGTTCCACCACAGGAAGCCGACCAGCGCCGCACTGAGGATCACGGCCAGCAGAGCCAGGTCAAGGGGATCGCGGACCGAGTAGCAGCCGCCGCCCGCCTGCCGCGGGGAACCGCAGGCCTGGTTGCTCTGCCAGATGCCGATCAGCGTGTAGGCACCGAACACCATCACGGAGGCGCCGGCCGCCAGGCCGTCGAGGCCATCGGTGAGGTTCACGCCGTTGGTGGCCGCGGTGATGATCAGGTTTGACCAGAGGACGAACAAGATCGCGCCGATCACGGTCCCGCCGAAGGCCAGGTTCAGCCACGGAATGTCGCGGACCAGGGAGATCTGGGTGGACGCGGGCGTCAGACGGTTCTCGTCGGGGAAGTTCAGGGCCAGGAGCGCGAAAATGATGCCCACGGCAGCCTGCAGGATCAGCTTCGCCTTGGCATTCAGCCCGAGGCTGCGCTGCTTGGAGATCTTGATGTAGTCATCCAGGAAGCCGACAAGCCCCATGCCGACCATGAGGAACAACAGCAGCAGCCCGGACACTGACGGGCCCGGGGAATTCGGGTT
>JAODMV010000182.1 GCA_025464875.1 Arthrobacter sp.
AGCCGGTCCAGGCGCACGTCCAGCCAGTGCAGATCATCCAGCGACCGGATGGCGTCGACGCGGTCGGCGAGGTCGGGACGGAGCGCGGCTACCCGCTTCCGGAACCTTTCGACCCCCTCGCTCCGGATCCGCGCGTCCGCGCCCTTCGGCGCGAGGTAGCCCATCTGGAAATAGTCGTCGCGGAACAAGGCCAGCAGCGCTTCGCCGCGGCCGAACGCCGGCACGATCCCGGCCACTTCCCCCTTCTCCGACGGATAGCGCGGCAGCCGGAACCACCAGGTGTCGAACGGCACCGGGAATTCCTTCGGAGCCAGGCCGGCCGCGCCGCGCAGCGTGGAATTCCGGCCGTCGGTGGCGACCACCAGGTCGGCGAGCAGTTCATCGTGGGCGCCGTCCGCGGTCCGGAAACGGACGCCGCGGACCCGGCCGCCGTTGCGCACCAGGGCGGTGGCGGTGTGGTTCATCCGCAGCGTGAACCCCGGTTCCCGGGAAGCGGCGTCGGCGAGGAAGTTCAGGAAGTCCCATTGCGGCATCATGGCCACGTAGTTATACGGCGGCTTCAGGGCCCCGAAGTCGCCCAGGGTGACGGGGGTTCCCCCCGGCACCGGGAAGGCGACGTTGTTCAGGCGGCTCTGCGGGAGCCGGCGGAATTCCTCGCCCAGCCCGAGTTCGTCGATCAGGCGGACAGTTGCGGCGTGCACGGTGTCGCCGCGGAAATCCCTCAGGAAGTCACCGTGTTTCTCCAGCACGGTCACCTGCACGCCGGCCCGGGCCAGCAGCAGCCCCAGCATCATTCCGGCGGGGCCGCCCCCCACCACCGCGCAACCGGTCTTCTCCATGGCCATACGTTACGCCGGTGCCCGGCGCGAGGGGAGGCGTTTTCGCTGCGCTCTTGTTCCGGCGCTGCTCACATGGGCTGGCGCTACGGGAATCCGCGTAGCGCCAGCCCGGACGCGCCGCGCCAGACAGGATCCGCGGCGCCGCGCACTTCTTCCGCGCCCCGCAGCCAGGCAGCACTTGAGCCGGGTTGACACTGCTGGCTAGGCTTTCTGTCATGCGTGAACTCCAGGCGAAAATCATCGAAGAAATGGGCGTTCAGCCCCGGATCGACCCCGCCGGGGAGGTGCGCAAACGCGTGACCTTCCTGAAGGACTATCTGAAGGCCACGGGCACCAAGGGTTTTGTCCTCGGCATCTCCGGCGGCCTGGATTCCTCACTGGCCGGCCGTCTCGCCCAGCTGGCCGTCGAGGAGCTGGAAGCCGAAGGGGTGGACGCGAACTTCGTCGCGGTCCGGCTCCCCTACGGCATACAGCACGACGAGGACGACGCCCAGGCCGCGCTGGACTTCATCCAGGCCAAGACCGCGTGGACCTTTAACGTCTCCGCCGCCGTGGACGGCTTCGAGGACGAATTCGAAAAGACCGTCGGCGCCTCCATCTCCGATTTCCACAAGGGAAACACGAAGGCCAGGGCCCGCATGACAGCGCAGTACGCGCTCGCCGGTGAATACAACTACCTGGTGATCGGCACGGACCACGGCGCCGAGTCCGTGACCGGCTTCTTCACGAAGTACGGCGACGGCGGTGCCGACATCCTCCCGCTGTTCGGGCTGAACAAGCGCCAGAACCGGGCGCTGCTTGCCGAACTGGGCGCCCCGGCGCGGGTCTGGGACAAAGTGCCCACGGCCGACCTGCTCGATGGCAAGCCCGGCCGCACCGACGAGGAGGAACTCGGCCTCAGCTATGACCAGATCGATGACTACCTGGAGGGCCGCGACGTCCCGGAAGGAGTGGCCGAGCTGATCGAGGAGAAATACCTCCGCACCCGCCACAAGCGCACCGTCCCGGTGACCACCTTCGACACCTGGTGGAAGCAGCAAGGTCCGGAGGAGGCCCGCGTAGGCCTCTGAGCCTTCAGGGACTGGCTGGTCGAAGCCCGCGACACCGCCGGCCCGGGCACGCGCTGAGCGGACGCCCTATGCCTGAAGCTGCAGGGAGATCCGGTGGGCCTCCTCCATGAGCAGGCGCCCCAGCCGGTCCCGGCGGTCCTCCCGGAAGCGCGGCTCGATGCCGGTCAGGGACAGGGCCCAGGCGGGGCGGCCGTGCTGGTTGAAGACCGCGGCGCCCATCCCCCAACTGCCTTCCAGCACCAGCCCAGGATTGACGGAAAAGCCGGCCTGCCGCGTCGTTTCCAGGTTCGCCCGGACCAGCGCCTCCGGGTGGGTGGCGGCAAAGCTGCCGGCATGGGCGGCCCATCCGGCCAGCAGTTCTTCCTGTTCTTCCGCCGGCAGGAAAGCCATGATGGCGGTCCCGGCCGAGGCGACGCCCAGCGGGAAACGGACGCCCTCGTGGAGCACGAAGGACCGCACCGGGAAGCTGCCTTCCTCCCGGAGCAGGCACACCGTCTCGGCCCCGCGCCGGACGGAGAAGAAGGCGCTTTCACCGCTCTCCTCCGCGAGCCGGCGCAGGCTCGGCCGCGCGATGTCCTCGAGCGGGAAACGCGCCGAGGCCACCGACCCCATCAGCAGGATCTCCGGGCCCAGCACCCAGTTGCCGCTGCCGGGGTCCTGGTCCAGCAGGCCTTCGGCGGCCAGGGAGCTGAGCAGCCGGTGGACGGTGGGGCGGGTGAGGCCGGACATCCGGACCAGCTCCACGAGCGGGGAACCTTCCGGCTTCCGCCCCACGATCCTCAGCAGGGCCGCGACGCGGCTGACCACCTGGGTCCCCTGGACAGGCAACGAGTTCATTTTTCCCTCAGATTTTCGGGCAGGTATCCATATTGTGGATGGTTCACAGCCTAGCGTCCACAGTGTAAGAATGCCGAGACTGCCGAGGTTTGCTGGCATTGACAGCCGCTGCCCGGGAACCGTACGCTCCAACTTCAGGCCAGGAGTCCACAACGTGGAATGGCTGCGCGCCGGCTGTTCCGGGTTCAAAGGTTTCACCGCTCAATGAGGAGATGCAATGTCAAAGCTGAAATCCGGGGCAGCCGCGGCGCTGCAGGACGTGCTGCGGGACGGAATGACGCTCGCCGTCGGCGGCTTTGGCCTCAGCGGCATCCCGGCGGACCTGATCGAGGCCGTGCGGGATTCCGGGGTGAAGGACCTGACGGTGGTGTCCAACAACATGGGCGTGGACGGCAAGGGCCTCGGGGTGTTGATCGAAGCCGGCCAGGTCCGCAAGGTCATCGCCTCCTATGTGGGTGAAAACAAGCTCTTCGCCGAGCAGTACCTCGCCGGCCAGTTAGAGGTGGAGTTCACCCCGCAGGGCACCCTCGCCGAGCGCCTGCGCGCAGGGGGCGCCGGCATCCCCGCCTTCTACACCAAGACCGGGGTCGGGACCCTCATCGCCGAAGACAAACCGCTGGCGGAGTTCGACGGCGAAACTTATCTCCAGGAACGGGCGATCACGGCGGACCTCGCCCTGGTCCACGCCCACACCGCCGATACCGACGGGAACCTGACCTACCGCTACACCGCCCGGAACTTCAACCCGGTGGTGGCCACGGCAGGGGCGGTGACCGTCGCCGAGGCGGAGGTCATCGTCGAACCCGGCGCGCTCGATCCCAACCACATCGTCACCCCCGGCGTCTACGTCCAGCGCCTGGTGCAGGCCGACGCCCGGGTCAAGGACATCGAACAGCGGACGGTCCGGACGCGCCCTGCCGGGGCCGCAGCAGCACCCGGCGCCGAACTGCCGGCCGCCGCTGTCCCGGCCTGAACCGCCGCCCGAACCCATCTGAGGAGAACAACCATGGCCTGGACCCGGAATGAAATGGCTGCCATCGCGGCGGAGGAACTGACCGACGGCGACTACGTCAACCTCGGCATCGGCATCCCGACGCTCGTCGCCAACAACCTGCGCGAGGGCGTCCGCGTCGTCCTGCAGAGCGAGAACGGCCTGCTCGGCATGGGCCCGTTCCCCTATGAGGGCGAGGAGGACGCGGACCTCATCAATGCCGGCAAGCAGACCGTCACCGTGTTGCCCGGCGGGAGTATCTTCGACTCAGCCACCTCCTTCGGCATGATCCGCGGCGGCCACGTGAAGGTCGCCATCCTGGGCGCCATGCAGGTCTCCGGCGACGGCGACCTGGCCAACTGGACCATCCCCGGCAAGATCGTCAAGGGCATGGGCGGGGCCATGGACCTCGTCGCCGGCACGCCGCGCGTCGTGGTCCTCACCGAACACAACGCCAAGGACGGCACGGCCAAGATCGTTCCGGAGTGCACCCTTCCGCTGACCGGCCTCCGCGTGGTGGACCGGATCGTCAGCGACCTTGCGGTCTTTGACCTGGTGAAGTCCGACGGCGGCCGGCAACTGACCCTCACCCGCCTCGCCCCGGGCGTCACCGTGGACGAGGTCCGCGAGAAGACGGCGGCGGAGTTCACCGTCGCGCTCGAGGACGCCACCTTGCCGAGATAAGCCCGCTTTGGCGCCCCGCTCGGGCATGCCGCCCGGGGTGGTGCGGGGAGCACGGCCAAAACTGGGATGTTTCCGCGCCGGACGTCGCGGTGGCCGCGGGGTTAGACTCGATTCAAGCCCTCCGCGATCTGAGGAGCCTCGATGCGCGCCACCATCATCCACGGGCCCCGCGACGTCCGTGTTGAAGACCGGGACTACCCCACCGTCCGGCTGCCCAGCGACGTCGTCGTGAAGGTCACCGCGTCCTGCGTCTGCGGCTCGGATTTGTGGCCGTACCGGGGCGTGAGGCCGGTCCACCAGCCCCACCCCATCGGGCACGAGTTCATCGGGCTCGTCGAGAGCATCGGCTCCGCGGTCACCACCCTGGCCGCCGGCGACCTGGTGATTGCGCCCTTCCTGGTCAGCTGCGGCAACTGCCCGCAGTGCCGCAACGGGGTCACCGTCGCCTGTGAGCACCTGGCCCACTGGGGCGGCACGGATGAGAACGGCCTGCCGGTCGACGGCGGCCAGGGCGAGGCGGTCCGGGTTCCGCTGGCCGAGTCCACCCTTGTCAAGGTTCCGGGCATCACCGAGCCGGACGACGCCCTGCGTGCCAGCCTGCTGACGCTCTCGGACGTGATGGCCACCGGCCACCACGCTGCCCTCGCCGCGAAGGTTTCGGCCGGGCGGACGGTCGTGGTGGTCGGCGACGGCGCCGTGGGGCTCTGCGGCGTGCTGGCAGCCAAGCGCCTCGGCTCGGAACGGATCATCGCCATGTCCCGCCACGCCGACCGCCAGGCCATTGCCCGCGGATTCGGGGCGGCGGACATCGTCGAAGAACGCGGGACGGAGGGCGTCGCCAAGGTCCGCGAACTGCTGGGCGGCGTGCTCGCCGACTCCGTGCTTGAGTGCGTCGGGACCAAGGAGTCCATGGAACAGGCGCTCCACAGCGTCCGCCCGGGCGGGGCCCTGGGCTTTGTCGGCGTCCCCACGGGCACCCCCGACGTCCCCTGGCGCTACTTGTTCGACACGAACATCTCCGTGGGCGGCGGCATGGCCCCGGCCCGGACGTACATCCCGGAACTGCTGGGCGAGGTGCTCGACGGCACCATCAATCCGGGCAGGGTGTTCGACGCCGTGCTGCCGCTGGAGGAAACCCCCGAGGCCTACCGCGCGATGGACGAACGTCGCGCCATCAAGGTCCTGCTCACCCCCTAGCCGGGCCCGGCCGGCGGTCGCGTGCGCGCCGGCGCAGGCTCCGGCCACGGGCGCGGTCGTGCTGCGTCCGCCGGGCGGGGAGGAACGCCGACGGCGGCCGATCCTCAGCGAGGCGCGCCTCTGGAACCTGGGGAAATCCTGGTGGCGCCCTCCACCGATCCCGGCTGGACTCCGCTGTTTCTGACCGCCGGCGCCGTCGTCATGGAGCTGGGCGGCGTCATCTCGCACGGGGCCGTCGTGGCCCGCGAGTGCGGCATTCCGGCGGTAGTCGGCGTCCCGGACGCCACCACGCGACTGCGGACCGGCCGGACCGTCACCGTGGACGGGGCGTCCGGGACCGTTACGTAGCTGGCCTCCGCCGCCTAGGAAATGCCCGCGTCAGACTCTTGCACCGCGGCCCGCCGACCCGTACGTTGGGGACAGCGGACGAATGTCTCCGCAGCCGTTGGCCCTTTGGCCGCCGGAGATCAGCAGCGTTTCAGAAGGATATGGCATGGCTACAGGCACAGTTAAATGGTTCAACGCCGAAAAGGGTTTTGGCTTCATTTCCCCGGATGACGGGTCGGCCGACGTTTTCGCCCA
>JAODMV010000218.1 GCA_025464875.1 Arthrobacter sp.
AAACTCAAGCTGCCTTTCGTGGAAGCGGTGCGCGAGCGCCTCAAAGCCGCGGTCGACGCCGGCCACGGCCGGGAAGACGTCGCGGCGGTGTACGAGGCGGGGCAGTAGACAAGCGCTAGGGAATTCCTGGGCTCCCGCTTTGGGAGTGAGCCGTGTGCGGCGCCGGGCAGCAGCCGGGCAACGGCGTGAGGGCTTACGGGCAAGGTAGGAGCCGGGAAGTCAGACTTCCCGGCTCCTGCCTTCTGTTGGCCAGCCTCGGGCGAAGGAACGTTACTGGCAGGGCCTTAGTTTTCGGGCAGGACCCCCCGTGCGTGCGCCCAGGGCTGGCGACCCGGCCGGACAGTCGGGTGCGCCGACCGGCGCCAGGAGGGGGGACCGTCTGTGTGTCGCACCGACGGTCGCTGCCGCTGGCATGACGGTGGAAGCGTGCGTTTGTTATCGCTGAACCGGTCGGACTCCAGCCGGCGTGAGCCGGCTGCTGCTGACGAGGCGCGTGTGGTGAGTTCGGCCGTCTCGGCGAGTTCGGCAAGCCGGTGGGCGCGGGCTGACTCGGCGAGCGTGAAGGGGCCCGACGGGCGGGACAGGAGGACTGCCCCCTGATTGGACGGGATTTTTAGGGTGGTCCGGCTGTCTGGAGCCACGGTGGTGGCCGGGTTGATGACCTGCGCGGAGAGGAGTTCGGCCGCGGCCAGCGGCAGCTCGTCGGGGTGGGCCGCAATCCGCGCTGCGAGGCTGAGGGCTTTGGTCTGGCCGTCAGCCAGGGCAAGCGCGGTGGTGGGCCAGACCCGGTAGCCCTGCGCCCTGCCAGATTGGATAACGTCCAGCAGTTCCTGTTCGGTCAGGGATGTCTCCGCGGATACGACCAATTCGACGAGAACATGGGCATCGCGGGGCAGGTGCGGGACGTTGTCGAGGGGATGAACTTGGAGGCTGAGGACGCTGACGCGGTGGCGGGACAGGGCATGGGTGAGTCGTTCCAGGGCACCCGGCTTGTTTTCGATGCTCGCGCGGGCGCGCCAGAGAGCGGCAGCAGTGTCGAGGCGACGGCGATGGCGGAGTGCCGGGGCATGCAGCCAAGTGCGCAGCAGTCTCATGGCCGATGGCTCGGCGACCCAGATTCCGAGTGCGCACGTCGTGACGGCGAGGATCAGAATCTTGATCACGTCGGGCAGTTCGGCATGCACGATCGCGGCGTGTATCGCCAGCTCCAGGGGCAGCATCGCGGCGATGTTGGCCATCGTCAAGCGCGTCTTCGGGGGCTCCGGCAGGCGGCCGCACACTTCGCACGAGAGCTCGGCGGCAACGTTGTTAGGGGGCGTGGACGACATGGTGTGTCCCTTCAGAGGTGATCAGTCGGAGAGCTGGTGACGGACGGGGGCCGCGCCAAGAAGCGGGCTGGCACTTCCGGCAGGCGGCCCGGGGCGCGACTGCTTCCTCCGTGGGGAGGGCGGGGGCGGCGATTCGGGGTGGACTGCTTCCGCCGCCGCGGGGCCTGTGAACGCACGGCGGCGCACAATACGAGGGCCAATATCAAGTGAGCCATGATGGTTCCCTTGGTGTAGCGGTCGTGACCCCAGCAACGTTAAGGACCTACTCGCGGGTACAAAAACTGTTGCCTTAACAAACCAAAATTGGGGGTAACGGCTTGGGTGGCTGACGTTCCGGGCGCATAATTGGCGGCTTCATGGACGCACGACGTGGCCCGTGGTGCTGGGCCAGGAAGTCTGGAGCATCGGTAGATTCGAGGCCGCTTGACGTTCCTCGAACAGATTCACAGGGGCGATCCAGCCTGCCGAACCTGGCCGCAAGAATCCCCCACTCCCCGGCCGTAGCGAAGTCCACGCTTTAGTGATGACGACCGCAGCGGCACGCCAGCGGGCCTTGGGCCCGGTACCCGAAAAAGTTGCCTCCCGCCGTCCGCTCAGCTGGACGTCAGGACGGGTTCGCATGGATGGTGCACATCCTCGGGCTGGTGGAAAAGCCCGACGCCGCCTACGCGCCGTCCAACCTGGACGTCGGGCCCGGAATGCGTGAATGGCTCGCCGGGCTGACGACGCCGCTTCCGTAGGGAGGCGGGTCTCCGCCCGCCCCGCCGGCTACATGTGGACGTGCAGGCGCCGGGCCGCTTCCGAGATGGAACCGCTCAGCGACGGGTACACCGTGAAGGTGCTGGCGACGTCGTCGACGTGCAGTTTCTGCGTGATCGCGAGGGCGATGGGGAAAATCAGCTCGGACGCGTTCGGTCCCACCACGACGCCGCCGATCACGGTGCCGGAGCCCTTGCGGGCGAAGATCTTGATGAAGCCGTCCTTGTGGTTGCGCATCTTGGCGCGCGCGTTGCTGCGCAGGGAGAGCTTGACCACGTCGCCCTGGTACTTGCCGGAATCGATCTCCGCCTCGGAGACACCCACCGTGGCGATCTCCGGCGAGGTGAAGATGGCCGAGGACACCTGGTGGAGCTTGAGCGGCGTCACGCTGTCGCCCAGGAAGTGGGCGATCGCGATCCGGCCCTGCATCGCCGCGACGGAGGCGAGGGCGAGGACGCCGGTGCAGTCGCCCGCGGCGTAGATGTTCGAGGCGGTGGTGCGGGAGACGCCGTCGACCTTGATGTGGCCGCTCTCGGTGAGCGCCACGCCGGCCTCCTCAAGCCCGATGCCGGCCGTGTTCGGGATGGAGCCCACACAGACCAGGCAGTGGCTGCCGCTCACCGTGGAGCCGTCGCTGAGCGTGACCAGCACGCCGTCCGCGGTGCGTTCCACCGTCTCGGCGCGCGAGCGGGACAGCACCTTCAGCCCGCGGCGCTCGAAGACGCCCTCGAGGACCTCAGCGGCGTCCGCGTCGGAGCCCGGCAGGACGCGGTCGCGGCTGGAAATCAGGGTCACCTTGGAGCCCAGGCCGTTGTAGGCGGAGGCGAATTCGGCGCCGGTGACGCCGGAGCCCACCACGATGAGTTCCTCCGGGAGTTCGTCCAGGTTGTAGATCTGCGCCCAGTTCAGGATGCGGACGCCGTCCGGCCGCGCGGTCGGCAGTTCGCGCGGGTGGGCGCCGACGGCGAGCAGGATCGCGTCCGCCTCGACGGTCTCGATGCCCCCGGCGGTGAGGACCTCGATGGTGTGGTTGTCCAGCATCTTGCCGGAGCCGATCAGGATCCGGACGTCCTGGCTCTCGAGGCCCTTCTGGATGTCGGTGGACTGCTGCCGGGCCAGCCGCAGCAGACGGTCGTTGATGTGCTTGAGGTCCGCGCGCATCACCGGCACGAAGTCGCCGCCGTCGACGTCGAACTTCACGCCCAGCTCGCCCGCCTCGCCGACGCGGGTCATCAGATCCGCCGTCGCGATCAGGGTTTTGGAGGGCACGACGTCGGTCAGCACCGCGGACCCGCCCAGCCCCGCCCGCTCGATGATGGTGACCTGGGCACCCAGCGAGGCGGCGACCATGGCGGCTTCGTAGCCGCCGGGCCCTCCGCCGAGGATCGCGATACGGGGGGCGCTGAAATCGGGATGCGTAGTCACAGTCACCCATTGTCCCCCATCGCCCGCAGCACCACCAATAAACCGCCCCGGTGCTGGGCAGCGGGTGCCCGGCACGATAACTTGGCAGGGTGAGTACTACGGAACCCCTGACCACGGACCCCTTCGACGCAGCCCGCTCCGCCGCGGAATACATCGCCCAGGAGACCGGGATTGATGCCCACGACGTGGCGCTGGTGCTCGGCTCGGGCTGGGCCGACGCCGCGGAACTGATCGGCGAGACCATGGCCACCCTCTCCGCGGCCGAGGTGCCCGGCTTCTCCGCGCCCGGAGTGGCGGGGCACTCCGGCACCATCCGTTCGGTGCTGACCAAGGAGGGCAAGCGCGCCCTGGTCCTGGGCGCCCGGACCCACTACTACGAGGGCAAGGGAGTCCGCGCCGTGGTCCACGGCGTGCGCACCGCGGCGGCGGCCGGCTGCAAGACCCTGGTCCTGACCAACGGCTGCGGCGGCCTGAACGAAGACTGGGCGCCCGGCACCCCGGTGCTCATCAGCGACCACATCAACCTCACCGCGGTCTCACCGCTCGAAGGCCCCACCTTCGTGGACCTCACGGACCTGTACTCCCCCCGG
>JAODMV010000221.1 GCA_025464875.1 Arthrobacter sp.
GCTCCACCGTGCTCGCCCAGGTGCGCAACGGCGTCTCCATCCGGATGGCCGCCCTGTACCTGCTGCTCTCCGGGGACACCCGCGAGCCGGCCGCCAAACCACCCGCCGCCACTACCACCAACCCCGCCTATTCCAATCAGGAGAGCCACTGATGGCCGAACAGCAACAGGACGCAGTGAACAGCGGCGCCTACCTCATCCGCGGTGCGTCCATTCTGGGCGGAGCGGCCGAGGACCTGCTGATCCGCGGCGGGCTCGTCGCCCAGCGCGGCAAGGACCTCCAGGCTGACGGCGCCACCGTTCTCGAAGCCGCCGGACTGGTCGCGCTGCCCGGCATGGTCGACATCCACACGCACCTGCGCGAACCCGGCCGCGAGGACGCCGAAACGGTCGAAACCGGCACCCGCGCCGCCGCCCTGGGCGGCTACACGGCGGTGCACGCGATGGCCAACAGCACACCGGTGGCGGACACCGCCGGCGTCGTGGAACAGGTGCACACCCTCGGCCGTGCCGCCGGCTGGGTGGACGTCCGCCCGGTCGGCGCGGTCACGGTTGGCCTGGCAGGGGAGCAGCTGGCGGAGCTCGGGGCGATGGCTGATTCGCGTGCCCAGGTCCGGGTCTTTTCCGACGACGGCATCTGCGTCCACGATCCCGTCCTCATGCGCCGCGCCCTCGAATACGTCAAGGCGTTCGACGGCGTGGTCGCCCAGCACGCGCAGGAGCCCCGCCTCACCGCCGGCGCCCAGATGAACGAGGGGGAGGTCTCCGCGGTCCTCGGCCTCACCGGCTGGCCGGCCGTCGCCGAAGAGAGCATCATCGCCCGCGACGTGCTCCTCGCCGAGCACGTCGGCTCCCGGCTGCACGTCTGCCACGTCTCCACCGCCGGGTCGGTGGAGATCATCCGCTGGGCCAAGTCCCGCGGCGTCAATGTCACGGCCGAGGTCACGCCGCACCACCTGTGGCTCACAGACGAACTGGCCCGCAGCTACGACCCGGTCTACAAGGTCAACCCGCCGCTGCGCACCGACGCCGATGTGCAGGCCCTGCGCGCCGCGCTGGCCGACGGCACCATCGACGTCGTCGGCACCGACCACGCCCCGCACCCGAGCGAACACAAGGAATGCGAGTGGGCGCAGGCCGCCATGGGCATGACCGGCCTGGAAACCGCGCTCTCGGTGGTCCAGCACACCATGATTGAAACCGGGCTGATGGGCTGGGCGGACTTCGCCCGCGTCACCTCCAGCACGCCCGCCTCGATCGGCCGGCTGGCAGACCAGGGCCGTCCCCTCGAAGCCGGCGAACCGGCCAACGTCATACTGGTGGACCCGGCTGCGCGCTGGACGGTGGACCCTTCTAAGATGGCAACTATGGGCCGTAACTCTCCGTTTGCCGGCCGGGAACTTCCCGGCAAGGTGGTGGCGACCTTCTTCAAGGGCCACCCCACCGTCCTGGACGGAAAGCTCAACACCCCCTACCGGTACCCGGCAGACGCGCCCGAGGCAGCAACGGCGGGCCGCAACTGATGGACAAAGTGCTCCCCGGGCTGCTCATGCTGTCCCTCGCCGTGGTGGTCTTCGCCCTCCTGGCCGTCGGCTGGCGCAGCCGGCTGCGCCGCCAAGCCGACATCGACCCCCTGCCCGTGGTCCCCGCGGGACTGGGCGCCCCGCTGGCCGCGGCGGACGGCCAGTACGTCGCCTCCACCACCGCCGGCGACTGGCTGGACCGCATCGCCGTCCACAACCTCGGCATCCGAACCGACGCCGAACTCCGCGTCCACCCCGAAGGGGTGCTCTTCGAACGCTCCGGCGCCGGCCCGGTGTTCATTCCGGCCGGACGGCTGACCGGCGTGCGCCAGGACAGCGGCATGGCCGGAAAGTTCGTGGAAAAGGACGGGCTGCTGGTGCTCAGCTGGATGCTGGGCGCCCGCGAGCTGGACTCCGGGTTCCGCACCCGACGGGCCCAAGACAAGGCGCCCCTTTTCCAGGCCCTGCAAGAATTGATCTCCGCAGCCCCTCAGGCGAA
This sequence comes from Arthrobacter sp., assembly GCA_025464875.1. Taxonomy (GTDB): domain Bacteria; phylum Actinomycetota; class Actinomycetes; order Actinomycetales; family Micrococcaceae; genus Arthrobacter. Next base: position 2,022 of record JAODMV010000221.1, read on the forward strand.
TGCCGCCGATAGTGGAAAGTAACGAAGTGACGGATTCCCACGAAGTGGTAGAAACAGCAGTGAAGAAAACAGAAGTGCCAGAAACAGAAGTGAGAAAAACAGCAGTGACAGCAGCCGCAGCGCCAGCAGACGCATCCGCCCCCGCCGTCCTCGTGCTCGAGGACGGACGGATCTTCCGCGGCACCAGCTACGGCGCCACCGGAACCGCCCTGGGCGAGGCGGTGTTCGCCACCGGGATGACCGGCTACCAGGAGACCATCACCGATCCCTCCTACGCCCGCCAGCTCGTGGTCCAGACCGCGCCGCACATCGGCAACACCGGGGTCAACACGGACGACGCCGAGTCCCGTCGCATCTGGGTCGCCGGCTACATCGTCCGCGACGCCGCCCGGCGGCCCTCCAACTGGCGCTCCGAGCGTTCTCTTGACGCCGAGCTCGTGGAGCAGGGGATCGTCGGCATCCAGGGCGTCGACACCCGCGCCATCACCCGCCACCTGCGCGAACACAAGACCATGCGGGCCGGCATCTTCTCGGGCGACGCCGCCCGCGCCACGCAGAAGGAACTCGTGGACATCGTCCTGGCCAGCGCGCCGATGGAGGGGTCCCGGCTGGCCGAGGAAGTCAGCGTGGACGAGGCCTACACGGTGGAGCCCAAGGACCACGGCTGGGACGGCGAGCCGCGGTTCAGCATCGCCGCGATCGACCTGGGGATCAAGCGGATGACCCCCATCCGCTTCGCCCAGCGCGGCGTGCGGGTCCACGTGCTGCCGGCCACCGCCACCATCGAGGACATCAAGGCAGTCAGCCCGGACGGCGTCTTCATGTCCAACGGCCCCGGCGACCCCGCCACCGCCGACAACCAGGTCCAGCTGCTGCGCTCGGTCCTGGACGAGAAGATCCCGTACTTCGGCATTTGCTTCGGCAACCAGATCCTGGGCCGCGCCCTGGGCTTCGGCACCTACAAGCTCCGCTACGGGCACCGCGGCATCAACCAGCCGGTGATGGACCGCCGCACCGGCAAGGTCGAAATCACTTCCCAGAACCACGGCTTCGCCGTCGACGCCCCCCTCGACGGCGCCACGCAGGCGCCCGAGGAGCGGTACGGCCGCGTCGAGGTCAGCCACGTGAGCCTCAACGACGACGTCGTCGAGGGCCTCTCCTGCCTCGACATCCCGGCCTTCTCGGTGCAGTACCACCCCGAAGCCGCAGCCGGACCGCACGACGCCGCCTACCTCTTCGACCGCTTCATCGAGCTGATGGAAGGCACGCGGGACGGCCGCACCGCCAACCTCTCCGGAGAGCCCGTGGACGCCGTGCACAACCCGGCCGCACCGAACGCAACTGACAACAACACTGAGGACAAGAAGTAATGCCCAAGAGAACTGACCTTAAGAGCGTCCTGGTCATCGGTTCCGGCCCGATCGTGATCGGCCAGGCCGCCGAATTCGACTACTCCGGCACCCAGGCCCTCCGTGTCCTCAAGGAGGAAGGCCTGCGCGTCATCCTCGTCAACTCCAACCCGGCCACCATCATGACCGACCCCGAGTTCGCCGATGCCACCTACGTGGAGCCGATCACCCCCGAAGTGGTCGAGAAGATCATCGCCAAGGAACGCCCCGACGCGATCCTGCCGACCCTGGGCGGCCAGACCGCCCTCAACACCGCCATCGCGCTGGACAAGAACGGCGTGCTGGAGAAATACAACGTGGAGCTGATCGGCGCCAACATCGCCGCGATCGAACTCGGCGAGGACCGCGAAAAGTTCAAGGGCGTCGTGGAGCGCTGCGGCGCGGAGTCGGCCCGCAGCCACATCATCCACACGATCGACGAGGCCCTGGCCGCCGCTGAAGACCTGGGCTACCCGATGGTGGTCCGGCCCTCCTTCACCATGGGCGGGCTCGGCTCCGGCCTGGCCTACGACGAGAGCGACCTGCGCCGGATCGTCGGCCAGGGCCTGCAGTACAGCCCCACCAGCGAAGTGCTGCTCGAAGAGAGCATCCTGGGCTGGAAGGAATACGAGCTGGAGATGATGCGGGACAAGAACGACAACGTCGTGGTCGTCTGCTCCATCGAAAACTTCGACCCGGTCGGCGTCCACACCGGCGATTCCATCACCGTCGCCCCGGCACTGACCCTGACGGACCGCGAATACCAGCGCCTGCGCGACATTTCCATCGCCGTCATCCGCGAGGTCGGCGTCGACACCGGCGGCTGCAACATCCAGTTCGCCGTCGAGCCGGACACCGGACGCGTCGTCGTGATCGAGATGAACCCCCGCGTCTCGCGTTCCTCCGCCCTCGCCTCCAAGGCCACGGGCTTCGCGATCGCCAAGATCGCCACCAAACTCTCCCTGGGGTACACCCTGGACGAGATCCCCAACGACATCACCCAGAAGACCCCGGCCTCGTTCGAGCCGACCCTGGACTACGTCGTCGTGAAGGTACCGCGCTTCGCCTTCGAGAAGTTCCCCGCGGCGGACCCCACCCTGACCACCACCATGAAATCGGTGGGCGAGGCCATGGCCATGGGACGCAACTTCACCGAGGCGCTGCAGAAGGCGCTGCGGTCCCTCGAGCAGAAGGGCTCGCAGCTGGATTTCAGCCCCGTCCCGGAATGGGAAGTTCCCGAGCTGATCGAAAAGGCCAAGCGCCCCACCACGGAGCGCCTGCACCAGGTCCAGCGGGCCCTGCTCGGCGGCGCCACCGTGGAACAGCTCTTCGAGGCGAGCAAAATCGACCCCTGGTACCAGGACCAGCTCCAGCTCCTGAACGAGATCTCCCGGGAAATCCGCGCCGCCAAGACCCTCGCGCCGGAGATGCTTACCCGCGCCAAGCGCCACGGCTTCTCCGACGAGCAGATCGGTGCGCTCACGCACAACTCCGAAGCCGTCGTCCGCGGCGTGCGCCAGGCTCTGGACATCCGCCCGGTGTACAAGACCGTGGACACCTGCGCCGCCGAGTTCGCCGCGTACACGCCGTACCACTACTCGTCCTATGACGAAGAGGACGAGGTGGCGCTGCACGCCAAGCCGTCGATCATCATCCTCGGCTCCGGGCCCAACCGGATCGGCCAGGGCATCGAGTTCGACTACTCCTGCGTCCACGCCTCCATGGCGCTGCGCAAGGCCGGCTACGAGACCGTCATGGTCAACTGCAACCCGGAAACCGTCTCCACGGACTACGACGTCTCCACCCGCCTGTACTTCGAGCCGCTCACCCTCGAGGATGTCCTCGAGGTCATCGCGGCCGAGGAGCGCACCGGCGGCGTGCTGGGCGTGTTCGTCCAGCTCGGCGGCCAGACCCCGCTCAAACTGGCCCAGCAGCTCGCCGACGCCGGCGTGCCCATCCTGGGCACGTCCCCGGAAGCGATCGACCTCGCGGAGCACCGCGGCGCCTTCGCCCGCGTCCTGGACGAGGCCGGACTGGTCTCGCCGAAGAACGGCACCGCGGTGTCCTTCGACGACGCCAAGAAGATCGCCGACGAAATCGGCTACCCCGTCCTGGTCCGCCCGTCCTACGTGCTCGGCGGCCGCGGCATGGAAATCGTCTACGACGAGGCCAACCTGTCCCGCTACATCGCCAACGCCACCGAGATCACCCCGGACCACCCGGTGCTGATCGACCGCTTCCTTGAGGACGCCGTCGAGATCGACGTCGACGCCCTCTACGACGGCACCGAGATGTACCTCGGCGGCATCATGGAGCA
>JAODMV010000236.1 GCA_025464875.1 Arthrobacter sp.
GCCAGACACGCTCCAGCGCCGCGTCGGTGCCTTCGGGGAAGCGGATGGCCCCCTGCTCGGGTTCGCTCCACGTCTCGCCCAGGTCGTCGGAGTGGAAAACGGTGGGTCCCCAGTGCTCGGAACGGACGGTCGCAATGGTTTTTCCGGACGCCCGCGCCGCGGGCTCCTGGGCCGGGGGCAGGCTCAGGCTCCGAGCCAGTGCGGGGACAGCCCAAGGGTCAGTCCACGAATTCGGACTGCGTCTCGATGAAGTCCCAGTCGGCCCCGGTCAGGACAGCCGTTTCCCCGGGGCCGCACCCGCCGGCATCCGCGATGCCCTGCAGCACCGGCTGCGGCAACTCGCTGGCCCGCAGGTTTTCCCGCAGCCATTCCTTGCTGGCCAGATCCAGATCAAGCCACCACATGTAGATTTCCACGGCGCTCACCTCTTCCTATGCCTCCACGTTATGCCCAGCCAGAGGGGCGTTCAATAGCGCCCCGACCAGGGATCAGAGCGTGGCCAGGACCTCGGCGGTGCGCTCCAGCGCGCCGGGCACGAGCGAGTAATAGGCCCAGATGCCGCGCTTCTCGCGGTGGAGCAAACCGGCGTCGACCAGGATCTTGAGATGGTGGGAAACCGTCGGCTGCCCCAGGCCGAGTGGTCCGGTCAGCTCGCAGACGCAGGCCTCGCCGCCGTCGGCCGCCTTGACGATGGACAGCAGCCGGAGGCGGTTCGGGTCGGCGAGGGCCTTGAAGTGCTGGGCCTTAGCCACCGCCTCCTCCGTGCACAGCGGCGGCGCGCCAGCCGGGGCACAGCACGCATCCGCGGCCGGGGACTCGACGATCTGGACTGCAGTCATGCCTCCATTATGCACACACATTGACAATCATCGATATGGCTGGAGATACTTTGCTAGATCGATCGTCATCAATTCAGGCCAAAAACCCCGGGAGCCCCGTGAGCACGCAGATCCAGCCAGCGCCAGCACCGCCGCAGGGCGCCTCGGGGAACCCGGCGGCGCCCGCACGCCTCTCCACCTTGGACCGCTTCCTGCCGGTATGGATCATCGCGGCCATGGCGGCCGGGCTCCTGCTGGGCAACCTGGTCCCGGGCCTGAACACGGCGCTGGAGGCGGTTAAGATCGGCGACATCTCGCTGCCCATCGCGGTGGGTCTGCTGGTGATGATGTACCCGGTCCTCGCGAAGGTCCGCTACGACCAGGCGCACCGCGTCGTCGGCGACCGCAAACTCCTGATCACCTCCCTGGTGCTGAACTGGGTGCTCGCCCCCGCGTTCATGTTCGCCCTGGCCTGGATCTTCCTCCCCGACCTGCCGGACTACCGCACCGGGCTGATCATCGTGGGCCTGGCCCGCTGCATCGCCATGGTGATGATCTGGAATGACCTTGCCTGCGGGGACCGCGAGGCCGCCGCGGTGCTGGTGGCCCTCAACTCCGTCTTCCAGGTCATCGCCTTCGGGGCGCTCGGCTGGTTCTACCTGCAACTGCTCCCCTCATGGCTCGGGCTGCCCACGAGCAGCGCGGACTTCTCCTTCTGGGCCATCACAGCCTCCGTGCTGGTCTTCCTGGGGATCCCGCTGCTGGGCGGCTTCCTCACCCGAAGCATCGGGGAACGCGCCAAGGGCAGGGACTGGTACGAATCGGCCTTCCTGCCGAAACTGGGCCCCTGGGCGCTCTACGGCCTGCTCTTCACCATCACCCTGCTCTTCGCCCTCCAGGGCGGCACCATCACCGCCCGCCCGCTGGACGTCGCCCGCATCGCCCTGCCGCTGCTGGTCTACTTCGTCGTGGTCTTCGGGGCCGGGATGCTGATCGGCCGCTGGCTGGATCTGGGTTACGCCAAGACCACCACGCTCGCCTTCACGGCCGCGGGCAACAACTTCGAACTGGCCATCGCCGTGGCGATAGGCACCTTCGGCGTCGCCTCCGGGCAGGCGCTGGCCGGCGTCGTCGGCCCCTTGATTGAAGTGCCCGCACTTGTTGCACTTGTTTATGCGGCCCTCTGGGCACGCAAGCGATTCTTCGAACCCGCCTCCAACGAATCCCCCCAGCCCCAGTCCGAAACCGTCAGGAGCCCCCAATGACCGCCGAAGCCGCCAAGAAACCCTCCGTGCTGTTCGTCTGCGTCCACAACGCCGGCCGCTCCCAGATGGCCGCCGCCTTCCTCACCACCCTGGGCGAGGGCCGGATCGAGGTGCGCTCGGCCGGATCCCGGCCCGCCGACAAGGTCAATCCGGCCGCCGTGGAGGCGATGGCCGAACTCGGGATCGACATGTCCGCCGAGATCCCCAAGGTCCTCACCACCGAGGCCGTGAAGGAATCCGACGTCGTGATCACCATGGGCTGCGGCGACGAGTGCCCCTATTTTCCGGGCAAGCGCTACGAGGACTGGGTCCTCGAGGACCCGGCGGGGCAGGGCGTGGACGCGGTCCGCCCGATCCGCGACGAGATCAGGGGCCGCATCGAGGGCCTGATCGCCTCCCTCACGCCGGCGGCAAAGTAACCGGTTCTAACAGCAAGGAGCCTTCCATGAGTACCGAACAGCTCATCATCATCGGATCGGGGCCCGCCGGCTACACGGCAGCGATCTACGCCGCCCGGGCGGGGTTGAAGCCGCTGGTCCTTGCCGGAGCGGTCACCGCCGGGGGCGCGCTCATGAACACCACCGAAGTGGAGAACTTCCCCGGCTTCCCCGCCGGGATCCAGGGCCCCGAACTCATGGAGGGCCTGCAGCAGCAGGCCGAGAAGTTCGGCGCCCAGGTGGTGTTCGACGACGCCACGGAAGTCCAGCTGACCGGACACCTCAAGCGCGTCGTCACCGGAGCCGGCCAAACCCACGAGGCGCCGGCGGTCATCCTCGCCACCGGTTCGGCCTACAAGGAACTGGGCTTGCCCGAGGAGAAGAAGCTCAGCGGCCACGGGGTCTCCTGGTGCGCCACCTGCGACGGCTTCTTCTTCCGCGAACAGGACATCATCGTCGTCGGCGGCGGGGATTCCGCGATGGAGGAAGCCACGTTCCTGACACGGTTCGGGAAGTCCGTCACCATCGTGGTCCGCACCGGCCAGCTCCGCGCCTCACGGATCATGGCCCAGCGGGCCAAGGACAACCCCAAGATCCGGTTCGCCTGGAATTCGGTCATCACCGGCATCCATGGGAACGAAAAGGTCACCGGTGTCACGTTGAAGGACACCGTTACCGGCGAAACGCGGGAACAGTCGGCCACCGGCATCTTCGTCGCGATCGGGCATGTCCCGCGCACCGAACTGCTGGCCGGGCAGGTGGACCTGGACGCCGACGGCTATATCAACGTCGACTCCCCCACGACCGTGACGAACCTGTCCGGAGTCTTCGCCTGCGGCGACGCAGTTGACCACCGCTACCGCCAGGCCATCACCGCCGCCGGGACGGGATGCGCCGCGGCCCTCGACGCCGAACGCTACCTCGCGGCGTTGGATGACGCAGAGAGCATCGCCACCGCCCTGGTCGAGGAACCTGTCCATTCCTGACAGCGATAGGCTTCCCTCCCCATTGCAGTGATCCGCCATTGAGCAGTGCCACGCGGTTGGCGAAGTCCGCGACTACCAGGCCGCCGGAGGGATCGATGCGTCCGACCTCGCCAAGGAAGAACGGCCGGCCCGGAAGGTTCCCAACGGCTGGAAGAACGTGAAGTATGGGTCCATGACCTCAACATATGATGCCTCCCGTCCCGTCGA
>JAODMV010000247.1 GCA_025464875.1 Arthrobacter sp.
GGAGGTGATAGCTCATGGCGCTGGGCGTGAGCCCGGTCTGGGCGGCGAGTTCGGTGGCCGTGCGGCTTACCTGGGTGGAATACAGTTCGGAAATGACCTCCAGCCGGGCAGCGTGCGCCAGCGCCCGGATTGCCTTCGGGTCGGTGATCTCCACTTTCTTTTCCGGCCGCGGCCTCCGTCTGGCGGGCGGCGGAGCCGGCGACTCCGCCGTCGGGGCTTCTGCATTCACCCCGCCAGTCTATCGAGCCCGGCCCGACTGTGAAAGAGATGCTTGACAATGCGCGGGTGCCGGGCGCGCCGGCGTCGGCGTCAGGCGGGCAGCAGGAAGCCGTCGCGGACCAGGTTCCCCACTTCCGTGCGGAGCCCGCTGCGGAACGACGCGCCGTCGAACTCTGCCCCGTCTCCGGCGCCCATCGGCCCGCTGCCGAGCAGCGCCTCAAGGGCGCCGATGATCTGCCCGACGGACAGCTCGCCGTCGCAGGCTGAGACGAAGCCTGCCAGCTCGGTGCTGAGCAGGTTGGTGCGGCGCAGGCCCGCACCCTGGCGCAGTAGGATAACGCCGGGGTGTTCGGCACCCGGGCGTTGGTGCCGTTCCTCGGTGACATCATCGGCCACGAGCAGATGCGTGGCTGCGAGGTCGTTGGCGGCCAGCCAGTCGGCGCGTTCCACGGCGGCCCCCAGATGCGGTCCCACCGGCTGTTCGATCGGGTAGGTGATCTCCTCGAAGCGGGACAACACCGGTGCCCGGCCTGCTGCGGGGCGGCGCATCCAGACCATGCCGAAGCCGACGCCCTCCACATCCCGGGCGGCAAAATCGTCCAGGTAGGCCGCGTAGGAGTCCTGGTAGAGCCGCCGGTCGCGGGTTTCCGAGGCGTCCTGCAGCCAGGTCTCGGCATATTGTTCGGGCCCGACCTGCTCCCGTTGGATGAACCACACGTCCGTGTCCGGGCTGGCCCAGCTTTGCGGCCGTTCGGCCCAGGGCGTCCCCGCCGTGACCTCCCAGTTGCCTAACAGCTGCGCGGTTCCGCCCGGGGCGAGCACTGAGGGCAGCGCCTGGACGAGCGACGCGACGATGTCGTCTCCGGGGAGCCCGCCGTCGCGGTAGGTGAACTGGTCCGTGGCGGCTTCGCCGAGGGTACGGGGTGTGATGACGAACGGCGGGTTGGAGACCACGAACTCGAACTCCTCCCCTGCCACCGGTTCCAGCAGGGATCCCAGCCGGAGGCTCACCCGGCTGTCCAGATCGGCCGGGTCCAGCCGCAGCTCCGCGGCGTTCAGCAACAGGTTGAAGCGCGTGAAGGCCAGCGCGCGTTCGGAGATGTCCGTGGCCGTCACGTGTTCGGCGTGGTGCAGGAGATGGAAGGTCTGGATGCCGCAGCCCGTGCCGAGGTCAAGGGCCCGGCCGACAGGCCTGCGGGCGGTGCTCTGCACCAAGGTGGTGGACGCCTGCCCGATGCCCAGCACGTGGTCGTGCCGCAGCACTCCCGGGCGCTGGTGCGCGGCGAGATCGCTGGCCACCCAGAGATCCGCCCCGCCGCTCCCGGCAGCGTCTGGCGTGTCGCCCGTGGCGGCGTCGCCACCCCAGCCATAGGGCCGCAGATCCGCCTTCGCCTGGAGCAATCCCCCCGCGGACGGCTCCACGAGCCCGAGTTCGGCCAGGCCTTCCCCGCGGATCCCGGGCAGCGCGGCGTCGAGGGTCTCCGCGCGCTGCGGTTCAGCCAGCAGCCACAGCCGCACGACGGCGGCGAGCGCCGCGGTTTCCGGCTCGTCCGTGGCGGCAGCCTCCGTGACGATCAACGCCGGAATGATCTGGTCCCGGTTCAGGGCCGTGTTCGCGGCCTCGCCGAGCAAGGCCGCGACGCCGTCCACCGTGTACCCGATCGCTCGCAGGTCCGTGGCGAGCGCGGCGAGCAGATCCGGCTGGTCGCTGCGGGGCGCGTCGGGGGTGTTGCCGGCCGTGAAATGCGTTGAGGGAGTCACCGGACAAGTTTAGTCCCGGGGACCAGGGGCGCTTCTCCGCATAGACGGTACGGCATAGACGGTACGGCGGGGCTGGAGCAGGCCGACGTCGTCGTAGTGGCGCAAGGTCCGGGGGCGGGGGCCGTGTCCGGGCCCGCGACGGGCGCCTCTAGCGCAACGGCGCCCGCGACGGCCGCTGCGGCCGGCCCGGGAGTATGGTCATTCAATCCGCGCGGGCCTAAAGTCAGGTATGCCTACTGTGCCGGCAATTCGAGTGCCACGACAGCGCACGACGGCAGCGACGATCCTGGTCCTGGTGTCCGCCGTGCTGCTTCTGGGCTCCGCGTTGTCCGCTTGCGAGTACGCGTACGAGGATGACCACTGGATCGATGACGGCCCCTCCGCCTCGGCTCCTCCGCCCACGGACGCTGCCGTGCCGAACCCTGAACGGAACCGGCCTGTCTCGGGGGAGGAATTGGACGACTGGGCGGACGAGGTGCTGCCCGACCCCGACGAGGCCGCGGTGCTTCAGTCGGGATACGGCTCGATGGCTGCCGGTGAGGCCCGGAGCGAAACCACCCCCCAGCTGTCCAGCGGCAGCTACTCCGTGACGTTGGCCTGCCGGAGCCCGGCCCGCGTGTCCTTCACCGTCCGCAACGGCGAGAATACGCTCGTGGACCTGAACCTGCGCTGCGGGACCGCACGGGTCAGCGTGGTCTATCTGGCCGCGGATACGGTGCTCACAGTCCAGGTTGCTGGACGGGTCGCAGCGAACTTCGCGTACTCCGTGACCAAGATCTGACGAGCGAAGCCTCAGGCGGCGCAGCCTCCGGGGCAGCCTCCGGGGCAGCGGAGGGTTTCCGGGCTGGCGGCGCATTCGGCGCAGTAGAGAGTGAGGGTCCGGCAACTCGGGTTAGAGCAGTTTTCGAACTTGCTGGTGGGTGCCGCGCAGCGGACGCACTCGCCAATCGTCTTGGCGTCCTCGCTGAACTCGAGGTGCATGCGCTTGTCGAACACGTACAGCGAGCCCTCCCACAGGCCCTGATCCTTGAAGGCCTCCCCGTAGCGGACGATCCCGCCGTCGAGCTGGTAAACCTCTTTGAACCCGCGGTTCACCATCAGGCTCGAGAGCACCTCGCACCGGATGCCGCCGGTGCAGTAGGTGACGACCGGCTTGTCCTTGAGCGAGTCGTACTTGCCGGAGTCGAGTTCCCTGATGAAGTCATGCGTGGTGGCGACGTCGGGGACAATCGCGTCCTTGAACTTGCCGATCTGGGCCTCGAAGCCGTTGCGTCCGTCGAAGAACACGACCTCGTCGCCGGCCTGCTTCTTCGCCTCCACGAGCTGGTGCAGTTCCTCGGGGTTGAGGTGCGTGCCGCCGCCCACGACGCCGTTGGCGTCCACCTTCAGCTCGCCCGGGGCACCGAACGACACGATCTCGTCCCGCACCTTGACGCTCAGCCTGGGAAAGTCCTCCGCGCCGCCTTCGGACCACTTCACGTCGATGCCGTGAAAGCCTTTGTATTCCCGGGTGGTCTTGACGTACTGCTTGACGGCGTTCAGCTCCCCGCCGACGGTTGCATTGACGCCGTCCTTGGAGATGATGATGCGGCCGGTCAGTCCGAGTTTTTCGCACAGCGCGCGCTGCCACAGCCGGACGGCGTCCGGGTCAGCGAGAGGGGTAAATCCGTAAAAAAGCACAATTCGGTTCAAAGCCACGTATTTAAGGGTACTTGGTGTGCCGGCCGGTTCCCTGGTGCGTCCGGTCGCTGCACGTTCACCGGCCTGGGAGTGCACCCGGTTTCGGCACAGCTTGGGGCCGGGACGCAGCCGGGCGGGAAGGGCGCCGGGACGCGGAATCATTACAATTGTGTAAGCAGGCCCGGTTCCCGGACCCGGGCTCTGTTGATTATGTCAGGGCTGGAATACGCTCTTGTCATGAGTCTTGACGCCATGGTTGAAGACACCACACAGCTGCTTGAAATCTGGGTTGCCGGTTGGGCCGGCTGTCGCGGCTACGACACCCGCAGGGAGGGACGCTTCCCTGCGGCGTTCCGCGCGGATACCACCCACGAATGGGAATATTTCGCCCAGGACCCTTCCGACGCCGAGTTCACGGAACTGGCCGCGAAGACGGCTGAGGAGCCAGCCCGAGTCCTCACCATCCTCACCAATGACGTGGCACGGTATATCTTCCTGGCTCAGAAGCACGGGCTCAATGTCACCTCGGCTTCCCAGACGATGATGATCGTGGACATGGAAACCCAGGACTCCGAGGACCCCTGGCTGTCCGATGACGACCTCAAGCTGGAGGCGTCTACAGTCAATGGCGTCCACCACGCCGTGGTCCGCGCGGGCGAGGAGCTCGCCGCGAGCGGACGGGTTTTCGTCGTGGGCCGCACGGCGATCTTTGACAAGATCGTGACGGAACCGCGTTATCAGCGACGGGGGCTGGGCAGCTTCATCATGAAGGCGCTGGCCGCCCAGGCGTTTGAGCATGACGTCGAAACCGGGCTGCTGCTCGCCTCACTGGATGGCCAGAAGCTCTACTCGCACCTGGGTTGGCGCACGGTTTGCCACGTCCTGATGCTCTCGGCCTCGGACGAGGGTTCAGACCTGTCGGTGGCCTGAGGCGCTGCCCTGGCGCCTGGCGCAGATCTGGGCGATTTGAGGCGGGGTGAAACAATGTATGGGTGAACCCACATGAATCCCTGATTCCGTTGCTGGGCCGCGGCCCGGACCCGGAACAGTTGCGTCATGTGCGGATCATCCCGGCCCGCCAGGCCATCCACGCGCCGTGGCCGGACTGGGCCCACCCCGATCTGGTGAACGCCTACGGTTCGCTCGGCATCCACGAGCCCTACCGCCACCAGATCCAGGCCGCCGAGCTGGCCCATGCCGGCGAGCACGTGGTGCTCGCCACCGGCACTGCCTCCGGTAAGTCGCTGGCCTACCAGTTGCCCGCACTGGATGCGATCCACCGTTCCGAACTGCGCGTCCTTTCCGAGCCGGGCAAGATCCACGACGACGGCGCCGTGACCCTCTATCTGTCCCCCACCAAGGCCCTGGCCGCCGACCAACTGGCCGCCATCCGGGCGCTGAAGCTCCCCACCGTCAGGGCCGAAACCTACGACGGCGACACGGATCCGGCGTCCCGGCGCTGGATCCGGGACCACGCGAACTTCATCCTGGCCAACCCGGACATGCTGCACTTCGGGATCCTCCCGAACCACGCCTGGTGGGCCCGGTTCTTCCGCCGGCTGCGCTATGTGATCGTGGATGAGGCCCACAGCTACCGGGGAGTCTTCGGATCCCATGTGGCGAACCTGATGCGCCGGCTGCGCCGCATCTGCGCCTACTACAGCCCGGGCGCCTCCCACCCGGGACCCGTGTTCATCGCCGCCTCCGCCACGGCGTCCGAGCCCGGAACGTCCTTCGGCCGGCTCATCGGGGCGCCGGCCCGGGCCGTATCCCAGGACTCCTCGCCGCACGGCTCCACCACGGTCGCGTTCTGGGAGCCCGCCCTGACCGAGCTCCGCGGCGAGAACGGCGCCAAGGAGCGACGGACCGCGGTGGCCGAAACCGCCGATCTGCTGGCCAATCTGGTGTCATCCAGGGTCCGGACCATTGCGTTCATCAAGTCCCGCCGCGGAGCCGAGACGATTGCCTCCATCAGCAAACGCCTCCTGGACGAGGTGGACCCCAGCCTGCCGCAACGGGTGGCGGCCTACCGTTCGGGCTATCTGCCGGAGGAACGGCGGGCCTTGGAAAAGTCGCTGCGCTCGGGTGAACTGCTGGGCGTTTCCAGCACCTCGGCCCTGGAGCTCGGCATCGACATTGCCGGGCTGGACGCCGTTCTGGTCGCCGGCTGGCCGGGCACCCGGGCGTCGCTGTTCCAGCAGATCGGCAGGGCCGGCCGCGCCGGCCAGGACGCCATCGCCGCTTTCGTCGCGAGCGACGATCCGCTGGACACGTACCTGGTGAACCACCCCGAGGCGATCTTCGACGTCTCGGTGGAGGCTACCGTCTTCGATCCCTCCAATCCCTACGTGCTGGGGCCGCATCTGTGTGCCGCCGCCGCCGAACTGCCTCTGGGCTTTGCCGAGTTGCCCCTGTTCGGCGCCACCGCGGAGAAGCTGCTGGACCGGCTCGTTGCCCAGGGCTACCTGCGAAAGCGGCCCGCCGGGTGGTTCTGGACCCACCCGCAGAGTGCCGCCGGCATGGTGAACCTGAGGGCCGACGGGGGCGGGCCGGTGAGCATCGTGGATGCCGACACCGGTTCCCTGCTCGGCACCATGGATTCGCCGCAGACGCACTACCAGGCCCACACCGGTGCCATCTACGTCCATCAGGGCGACAGTTACGTGGTCGAGGACCTGAATGAGGACGACCACTGTGTGGTGGTGCGTCGAGCCAACCCCGACTACTACACCACGGCGCGCGACGTGACCCAGATCGAGGTACTGGAAACGCAGCGCACCACCCAGTGGGGCGACGTCGCGGTGCATTTCGGCGATGTGAAAGTGACTACCCAGGTGGTCTCCTTCCAGCGCAAGGCCCTGATCTCGAATGAGATTCTGGGTGAAGAACCGCTGGAACTGGGAGCCAGGGACTTGTTTACAAAGGCCGTCTGGTTCGTCATGGACAACCGCTCGCTGACCGGCGCCGGGCTGATTGAGGCGCAGTTCCCCGGCGCCCTGCACGCCGCAGAACACGCAGCCATCGGCCTGTTGCCGCTGGTGGCCTCCAGCGACCGCTGGGACATCGGCGGGGTCTCCACCGCCATCCACGCCGACACCGGGGTGCCCACTATTTTTGTCTATGACGGACACCCCGGCGGTGCCGGATTCGCCGAACGCGGCTATGACAAGGCCCGGGTGTGGCTGTCCGCTACCCGGGACGCCATCAAAGCCTGCGAATGTGAGTCCGGCTGCCCCTCCTGCGTGCAGTCACCCAAGTGCGGCAACAAGAACAACCCCCTGGACAAGGACGCCGCCGTCACGCTGATCGACGTGCTGCTGAAGGACGCCACGGAACGGATGGCCGCCGGGACGCCAAGTTCCGGTACCGCGGCCGACGGACTCCACGGCGGCCCAGAGCAGTCCGCCACCTCCCTTCACGGCTGAATAGCTCCCCTCGTCCGCCAGAGAAGGAGTATGCCGCGCGGTTGCACGGGGCGGGTCCGTCCGAGGACGGGGACCGCTTGCCTCGGCGGTGGGACCGTATGCCGGGCCCGGCGGCGGCCCGGCCCGGGCCAGCCCGGTGGCCGGGCCCAGACTGGTCGCCGCGCTGAGCTCGGTGCGGACCTGGACCGTTTCGCCGGCGCCCTCCGCACAGCTGAGGACTCTGGCGTCGTTCCGCTTGGCCACTTCTCGGGCGACGGCGCACGGCTCGCCGGCGGCGATTCCACGGGCGGCGTCCGCGGCCGCCAGCGCCGCCAGGTCAGCGGCAGCCGCCGCCCGGGACGCCATCACGGCCGCCTGCGCCAAGAGTACGACCATGACAGTCGCCATGATGACGACCAGTCCCAGCCCCAAAGCCAGGACAGTACCCGAACCGCGTTCGCGGTGCTGCCGCGACGACGGGTTCTTGCGGGCACGCTCCGGCCGCTTCATGCTCCCTGCCACAAGAGTTGGCGGCGAGGCACCTCGTGAATCCGGTCGAGCGCCGCCGCTTCGAATGACTCGCCCCGCACCCAGGCCCGGGCGGAGAGAGTCCACGGCAGCAGCGACCCGACCGCTCCCGGGACCCGGGCGGACACCACAACGCTGAGCCATTCTCCGTCCGAGGCCACGACCGCCCCGGCCGACTCCCCCGCGAGGCGGCGGACAATCCCGTCAACGGCGGCAGCATCCTCGCCCCTAGCGAGGGCCCTGGCGCCTGCCCGCGCCGCTTCCTCCAGGCGCAGCTGCGTCACCCCGGCCGCGGCGCCCGCCAGCAACAGGGCAAGCAGCAACACGACCGCGGGCAGCGCCACGGCAAACTCGGCCGTTACCGCTCCGCGGCACGACCCGCGACGGGAGGCGTCCCGGAGCGGCCGTGCCCCCGTCATGGCAGGGCGAGCGCCGTGCGGATGAGGTTCAGCAGGAACCCGCGGACCTCATCACTTCGCATGATGAACACGAGAACCCCCGCGAACCCGACGGCGGCCAGGGTAGCGATTGCATACTCGGCCGTGGCCATTCCGGCCTCGGAATCCCCGGGACTCCGGGGGCCGCGAGGCTGGACCGGAACGATGGCACTGGCGCCCGGATATATTTCGTAGACCTCGGCGGCTCCGGGTTCGTGGGCCGTCCGGGTTGCTGCGGGAGTGTCCTGAGTGGTTGACATGTGCTTTCCTTTCGCGGGATCCGGCACAGGCGCCGGTGGATTCGACTCTCCCGGTTCGGGCGCATGCCGGTAAGTCCCTGCACGGTCCAAGTGGATAACGTGCCGGGCCGCGCGGCTGTCGAGGAGCAGCCAGGGGGCGGCGCCGCCCGGATGACGCGGATGAGCGCGCCCGGGTGAGGCCGCGCTCCACCTGTCAGCGCCTGCCAGCATGGTCGGCACCATGTGGCCTGCGGGGTGGATTGCACGGGCTGCTTCCCGACGACCGACGTTGTTCCGGTTCGACCCAGATCCTTATGGCGTTGGCGGCGACCCGGCGGATGCGGTCTGCGCTCCGCACCTCGCTCGGGCGATCGGGGGCGGGCCGCCCCGCCGCGCTCCGCCAACTACTCCGGTTTGTCCGTCCGGTCCTCCGTGCCGCCGGGCTGATCCGGATGCTCGGGTGATGCTTGCTGCGGGTCGTTATCCGCCGCTTCCATGAGCTCGCTGGCGATCCGGTTCGCAAGGTCGGTCACCGCGTCCAAGTAAGAGCCTTCTCTCGGTTCCTCGTTGAAGTCGCTCAGGAAAATGGTCGTGACGCGCCCGATTATTTCCAGTACGTTCCCCTGCTCTGCCATGGTTATTCCTCCTCAACCCCCTCCGAAGAGAGGGCCTTGATTCGGGGCGATCCATGCTAGCCGGAGGCTCCGGCGCATCCAAGCGTCCTGGCAAAGCGTCCCGCAGGGTCCGGGAGGTTGGCGGAGCCGGTCCCGGGCTAGGGGGTCACCTGAGCTTCAGAATCGCTCGCGCGACGACCTGCGCCTCCAGATTGGATTGCACCTCCGTGACCGCTTCCCGGATCACCTGTTCGACGCTGGGTCCGTCACCGGCGCCGGCCAGCCCGCGGACGTATCCTGCCAGGTCCTCAACCTCGGTGTCGGTTATCTCTATCTTCACTTCGTCGCTCCTCTCCTCGTCGGGATTGGGGCACCAATGCTAGCCCGCGGCTTTGGCTGATCCAAGAGCTTTCGATGAACCCGATCGGGACGACTTCCATCCCTTTGCCGGAAGGTCTCCTCCGCCGAGAGCGGCCTGAATCAGGCGGGCAGCATGGCCAGCAGTACGGGCATGATGCCGAGACACACAAAGGCCGGCAGGGAACACAGTCCCAGGGGGACCACAAGCTTGACGCCCAAAGCCGCTGCCTGTCTTTCGGCTGTCCTGAAGCGTTCGCGCCGCATGCGCGCCGCCTGGGCGTACAACATGGCCGAGGACGGCGCCCCTGTCAGCGCGGCGAAGCCGAGGGCATCACGGAGGGCAAGGAGCTGGTGGGACCGGACTCCCGAACTTCGCCACGCCGTGTCCCAGTCGGCGCCGATGGCAAGCGCTGACACGACACTTCGTAGCGGACGGCCGAGCTCCGGGGAAGCAAGAGCGGCAACCAGCTCCAGGGATCGCCCCAGCCCGGCTCCGGCGTCCAGCATGGCCCCGATCAGTTCCAG
This sequence comes from Arthrobacter sp., assembly GCA_025464875.1. Lineage (GTDB taxonomy): Bacteria > Actinomycetota > Actinomycetes > Actinomycetales > Micrococcaceae > Arthrobacter. The sequence goes on from JAODMV010000247.1 coordinate 9,768, forward strand.
CATCATGGCGGTGTCCCGAAGTCCGACGAAATCAACGTGCCTGTGCCGCCGAACCCCCTCCCCTGGGCCGTGGGCGTCCGTCCCGGCCGGCCGGTTTAAGGCACGGCGCCAGAGTCGTTGGCTTACCCGGCCGTGATCGGCCAGTGCCAGAACGGCGGCACCGGCCAGGCAGGCCGCCACCGCCACTCCAGCCAGTTCCGGGGTCACAGCGGCGCTCCAGCCGCCCGGACTAGCTGTGACGACCAGACTCGCCCGGCAGCCATGAGGACCACGCCCGCTGCGAGCGCTGCCATACCGAGGGGCGTCTGGAGCAGGATCTTCACGGGATCGACGCCCAGCACCGTTCCCAGTCCCAGCCCGAGCAGCGGGAGCCACGTCAGCAGCCGGGCCGTTGCCTTGGGCCCGGCTAGAGCCGTCTGCCGGGCGGCTTCGGCATCGTCCTCCGCCTCGAGCTGCGCGGCGAAGCGCGTCAGCACGTCGGCCAGCGGGCAGCCGCTGGCCTCGGCGATGTCGAAGCATGCGGCGAGTTCGCCCCACACCCTCCGCTCGCGCCCGTCCCCGCCGGTGCCGTTCCCGATGGTCTTGCTGGGTGACGAAGCCGGTCCCCCGCTGCGGATAGCCTCGGCCACAGACGCGCCGCGGAGGGCTGCCGCTCGGGCAGCTGCCAGCAGGGCCACGGAATCCGGGGCCAGCGCTGACTTGGGTCCCGCGCCGTCCTCGGCGAGTCGGCCTTGCGCGGCGTTCCGGCCATACAGCAGCCAGAGTTCGTCCCACAGACGAGCGGGACGGCGCCCTCCCCTCAATAACGCGGCCAATTGCTGGACGACGACTGTCATCGGTACCGGCGGTGCTCGAAGCGCCCGGCCGCCTAGGATCCGGCCGAGTACCCGCCGATCGGCGGGGGCACGCCCCGGGCGCGGTGAGATCCGCGCCCCAGTGCTTGCCAATGCCGTGCCGGCACGGCGGCATGAAGCGCCCTGCGGCGGGAACGCCAGCCTCGAAGCGAGCGCCAGCAGCACGATCAGGATGGCAGTCACCGCGGGGTCCTGACCGTAGCCGGGCGGGCTGCTGGGGACGCCCGCGACGTTCCGGACGCCACGGACGGATCCAAACCGAGACGGGCCGCCAACTGCGGCCAGGCCGGTCCAACACGGACCTCGCCCTCGAGGACGTCCAGCGCGACGGCGACGGCGGGGCCCGTGTCCTTGTCCTCCATGACGCCGACGCTGAGGACCTGGCGCCCGGGCTTTGCCCGCGCCACGTGGATGACAGCGTCGAGGGCGCCGGACACCTGCAGGCGCACGGCATCCTGGCCCATTCCGGCGAGCGCCCCCAGCGCCGTCAAGCGGGCCGGCACGGCGGCCGCGGTGTTGGCGTGGATTGTCCCCCCGCCCCCGGTGTGCCCGGTGTTCATGGCCGTCAGCAGTTCCCGGACTTCCGCTCCCCGGCATTCACCCACGATTAGCCGGTCCGGGCGCATCCTCAGTGCCTGGCGGACCAATTCCCCCAGATCAACCGCGCCTCCGCCCTCGAGATTGCCGTGGCGGGATTCCAGGGAAACGACGTGCGGATGGACCGGGTTCAGCTCCGAGGCATCTTCAATCAGGACGAGCCTTTCACGCGGATGGCACAAGCCCAGCAGCGTGGCGAGCAGCGTCGTCTTCCCCGAGCCGGTCGCCCCGCTGATGAGAAAGCTCAGTCGGCGCTCGACCATGCGTGCCAGCACGTCCTGGACCAAGGGGCCGAACATGCCGTTTCGCCGCAGTTCGTCCATGGAGAAGACCGTCTCCCGCCGGATTCTGATGCTCAGGAGAGTCCCCGCCGTGGATATCGGTGGCAGCACCGCGTGGACTCGGTAGCCGCCGTCCAGCCGGACATCCACGCAGGGGCACCCGTCATCCAGCCGTCGCCCGCCGGCCGCCACCAGCCGCGTCGCGAGGGCGCGGATCTGCGGCTCGCCGGAAAAGGCGACGGGCGCCCTTTCCAGGCCATCGCCGCGGTCCAGCCAGACCGACTCCGGACCATTGACGAAGATGTCCGTCACGGACGGGTCTCGCGCGAGCGCCTGTAAGGGGCCAAGACCATTGAGTTCCGCGCTGATGCTGTCGACGGCGGCCAGGGCGCCCTCGGTGCCGAGCAGCATTCCGGCTGCCTGCACCGCCGCGGCAACCCGGGATGGGGTCACCGGCCCGGCGTCGGCTATGACCGACTCGCGCACCGACTCCAGCAGCCGCTCGTCCACGACCCTGCGTGGCCGGTAGCCGGGTAATTGCGGGGTGTCTCTGCCCCGGTCCGGCCGTCCCGGCGCCGAATGGGCGCTCATCAAAAATCTCCCCCGCTCAGTGCCAGGAGTTCGGCGGTGAATCTTCGGACGTGTCGCTGCCGGCCGGTTTCCAGAAGCCGCCCGAGTTCCGTCGCCACGCTGACACCCTTTATTTCCGGCATCGTGCCGTGCAACGGAAGCCCCAGGGATTCCGCAATCAGGGGGCCATCCAATGCCGAGCCGGGCTTACCGCGGACCACCAGGGCGGTTTCTACCGGAGGAAGCTCCTGCAGCAGCCGGGCCGCTGCCACCGCGGCGCGCAGCCGTGCGGGTGCGACGACGACGACCCGGTCGCAGTCCCAGGCGAACGTCCGTAGCGCTTCGCGCCCCCGGCCGATGTCCAGCACCACCAGTTCGTAACCGCGCCGGGCAGCATCGAGGACGCCCGCCACGGTGGCCTCGTCCATACCCGCTGGCCGGTCGCGGCTGCCAGGCCAGGACAGGAACGAGAATCCGCCGGCCACGGGCAGGGCCTCATTGAGTTGCTGAGGATCGATGCTCCCGCTCACTTCGGCCAGGTCGGGCCAGCGCAGTCCCGCCGACTCCTCGGCGGCCAGCGCCAGTTCGAGTCCCCCGCCCCAGGGATCGCCGTCGACCAGGAGGACCCGTGCGCCGGATCTGGCGGCGGCCTGGGCGGTCCAGATGGCCGCGGTGGTGGCGCCTGCGCCCCCGCAGCCACCGGTGATCCCGAGCACGAGCCCTCCGGCCTCGGGCGCGCGGGAGCGACTCAGGAATTCCGCCAGCCAGGACGAGGCGTCCGGCAGCACCGCGACCCGTTCGGCCCCGACGGCGGCGGCGAGCTGCCAGAGACGGTTCCCGTCCGCGTTCAGCCCGACGAGCACAGCCGGGGCCTTCCTCCGGGGTGGCAGCTCGCGGATGTCACTTCCGAGCAGCACCGTCGCGGCCGTGTCCCAGAACGGTGCGGCCTCCCCGACGTCCAGCACCGTCCGCAGCTGCCCCCCGGCCGCCGCAACGATGCGCTCCACTTCGCTCCGCAGCACCTCGAAACCGGTCACCAGCAGCGTCTCCGAGGACTCCTCCGGAATCCACGGCCCGGCGTTCCGCGGTGGCCGCGATCCCGGATTGCGTAGCTGGTGCCTGCTCATGCTGCCAGTGTGCCCCGCCCTGCAGCGCGCCGTAACCGCCGTCCTGCCCTATGTGGACAAGCGACTCCATATGGACAGGCTGCCCAACGGCGTCCATCGGAAGCGGCGCCCATGGGGCGCGGGCTCCGGCCCACGGCCGCACCCCGGGCGCCGCACCCCGGCG
>JAODMV010000252.1 GCA_025464875.1 Arthrobacter sp.
CTTCTCCGAACAGGAACTCCACGACGCCGGGGCCATCGAGGACGCGGTCGCGCGGCTCCGCGAACAGGGCCACGTGTACGACGACGGCGGGGCGGTCTGGCTGCGTACCACCGACTTCGGCGACGACAAGGACCGCGTGATGATCCGCGCGAACGGCGAGCCGACCTACTTCGCCGCCGATGCCGCCTACTACCTGTCCAAGAAGGACCGCGGCTACACCGAAAAGATCTACCTGCTCGGAGCGGACCACCACGGTTACATCAACCGGCTCAAGGCCATCGCCGCTGCCGCCGGGGACGACCCGGAGACCAACATCGAGGTCCTGATCGGACAGCTCGTCTCCGTCAACGGCGCCAAGCTGTCCAAACGCGCCGGCAACATCATCGAGCTCAAGGACCTCATTTCCTGGCTGGGCAAGGACGCCGTCCGCTACTCGCTCGCGCGTTTCCCCGCCGATTCGCCCCTGACCCTGGACCCCGAACTGCTCAAGAAGCACAGCAACGAGAACCCGGTGTTCTACGTCCAGTACGCCCACGCCCGCTCCCGCGGCACGGCCCGCAACGCCGTGGCCGCCGGCGTAGAGCGCCGTGTGGACGGCAAAGACAGCTTCGACGCCGCCCTGCTGGACCACCCGACGGAGAACGAGCTGCTCTCCTACCTGGGCAGCTACCCCTCGATCGTGGCCAAGGCCGCCGAGCTGCGGGAACCGCACCGGATCGCCCGCCACCTGGAGGTCATCGCCGGCGCCTACCACCGCTGGTACGACGCCTGCCGCGTGGCGCCCCTGGGCGAGGAAGCGATCACCGACCTTAACCGCACGCGGCTGTGGCTCAACGACGCCACGAGCCAGGTGCTGGCCAACGGCCTCGAACTGCTGGGCGTCTCGGCGCCGGAACGGATGTAACCGCCATGACCGATACCTCAAGCCAGTCAGTCAACGCCGCTGTTTCGCCCTCCCCGCTGGCTCCGGATTGGCTGCAGCTCCCCTCGGACCTGAATGCGCTCCACGAACCCCTGTGGGCGGCCGGCGTGGCACGGGACGACGACGGCGAACTCACCATCGACGGCGTGGCTGTCAGCGAGTTGAAGCGCCAGTACGGCACACCGCTGTTCGTCATGAGCGAGATGGACTTCCGGTCCCGCGCCCGCGCCTTCATGGACGCCTTCAACGAGGCGTTCGAGGACATCTGCGGCGGAGTGGACGTCTACTACGCGGGGAAGTCCTTCCTGTGCACCTCCGTCGTCCGGTGGGTGGAGGAAGAGGGGCTGCGCCTGGACACTGCCTCCGGCGGGGAACTGGCCGTCGCGGCCCGCGCGGGCATCCCCGGCAGCGAAGTCGCGCTGCACGGGAACAACAAGTCGGACGGCGAAATCCACCGTGCCCTGGACATGGAGCTGGGCCGGATCGTGGTGGACAGCATGGCCGAGCTCGAACGCGTCGCCAGGATCGCCGCCGAACGCGGTGACACCGCTAAGGTCATGCTGCGGCTGACCCCCGGCGTGCACGCCCACACGCACGAGTTCATCGCCACGGCACATGAGGACCAGAAGTTTGGGCTCTCCATGGCCGAAGACTCCACCGAGCAGGCCGGGCTGTCCGCGGCGGAGGAGGCTGTGGCTGCGGCGGCGGGCTACCCCAGCATCGAACTGCTGGGCCTGCACTGCCACATCGGATCCCAGATCTTCGAGCCGGACGGCTTCGCCCTTGCCGCGGAGAAGCTGCTGGACTTCCTCGCAGCCATGCAGGCCAAGTACTCCATCGTCCTGCCCGAACTCGACCTGGGCGGCGGCTACGGCATCGCCTACACGCCCGTCGACACCCCGCGCCCGGCCGCCGAAATCGCCCAGGCGATGGCCGCCGTCGTCCGCTCCAAGTGCGCCGAACTGGGCATTTCCGCACCCCGGATCTCGATTGAACCGGGCCGCGCGATCGTCGGCAGCACCACCTTCACGCTGTACGAAGTCGGCACGCTCAAGACGGTCCGGGTTGACGCGCCCGGCGCCGGAACCCCGGCCGGACAGGGCACAACAACAGCAACTGCAGGCAAGAACGTTACGTACCCCCGCCGGTATGTGTCGGTGGACGGCGGCATGAGCGATAACCCCCGTCCGGTGCTGTACGACGCGGATTATTCGGCGGTTCTGGCCTCGAGGACCTCCGCGGCGGCCCCGCAACTGTCCCGCGTGGTGGGCAAACATTGCGAGAGCGGCGACATAGTTGTTAGAGATGTATATCTGCCCGAGGACGTGGCAGCCGGTGATCTGCTCGCTGTACCGGGTACCGGCGCCTACTGCTGGGCCCTGTCAAGCAACTACAACTATCTGGCCCGGCCGGGCGTTGTCGCGCTGCGCGATGGATCTGCCCGGCTCATTGTCCGCGGGGAAACCGAAGAAGATCTATTGAACCGCGACATGGGAGTGTCTGAATGAGTGAAGTGCGAACCTTGAAAGTAGCCCTGCTGGGCTGTGGCAACGTTGGGGCCCAGGTTGCGCGGATTCTCATAGACGACGCCGAGGCACTCGCCTCCCGCACGGGGGCCCGGCTGCAGCTGAGCGGCATCGCCGTGCGGGACGTCGACGCCCGGCGCGACGTCGAGCTGCCGCGCGAGCTGTTCACTTCCGACGCCGAGACCCTCGTTAAGGACGCCGACCTGGTCATCGAGCTGATGGGCGGCATCGAGCCCGCGCGCACCCTGATCCTGACCGCCATGCAGCACGGGGCCAGCGTCGTGACCGGCAACAAGGCGCTGCTGGCACAGGACGGCCCGACGCTCTATGAGGAAGCGGACAAGGCCCATGTGCAGTTGTCCTATGAGGCAGCCGTGGCCGGCGCGATCCCGATCCTGCGGCCCATCCGGGACAGCCTCTCGGGCGACCGGATCACCCGCGTGCTCGGAATCGTCAACGGCACGACCAACTTCATTCTGGACCAGATGGACTCCACCGGCGCGCAGTTCGCCGATGCCCTGGCCGAGGCCCAGCGCCTGGGTTACGCCGAGGCCGACCCCACGGCCGACGTCGAAGGCCACGACGCCGCCGCCAAGGCCGCAATCCTCGCCTCCCTGTCCTTCCACACGCGGTTCGCGCTCGAAGACGTGTACTGCGAGGGCATCAGCTCCGTCAGCGCGGCGGACATCGCGGCCGCGAAGGACGCCGGGTTTGTGATCAAGCTGCTGGCGATCGCGGAAAAGCTGAGCGACGAGGAGGGCAACACCGGGGTCTCCGTCCGCGTCCACCCCACGCTGCTCCCGCGCGAGCACCCGCTGGCAGCGGTCCGCGGCGCGTTCAACGCCGTCTTCATCGAAGCCGAGAACGCCGGGGAGCTGATGTTCTACGGCCAGGGCGCCGGCGGCACCCCGACGGCGTCTGCCGTGCTCGGTGACCTCGTGTCCGCGGCCCGCCGCATCGTCTTGGGCGGTCCTGGCCGCACCGAAACCACCACCGGGAACGTCCCCGCGCTGCCCATCGACGCGTCCGTCACCAGCTACTACATCGGCCTGGACGTCGCGGACCAGCCGGGCGTCCTGGCCCGGATCGCCCAGCTCTTCGCAGAGCACGGCGTCTCCATCGAAATCATGCGGCAGACCATCCACCGCGATGCCGACTCCAATGTGGAATCGGCCGAGCTGCGGATCGTGACACACCGTGCACGCGAAGCCGCCCTGTCCGCAACCGTCGAGGCCGTCAAGGGCCTGGACGTCATCAATTCCGTTACATCCGTACTGCGGGTAGAAGGAGTCTAAGTGGCTCACCAATGGCGCGGTGTCATCCGCGAATACGCTGAACGTCTGCCTGTCACGGAGGCCACGAAGGTGATCACCCTGGGCGAGGGCGGCACCCCGCTGGTGCACGCCCGGGCCCTCTCCGAGCTGACCGGCAGTGAGGTCTACCTCAAGGTCGAAGGCATGAACCCGACCGGTTCCTTCAAGGACCGCGGCATGACCATGGCCATGACGGCCGCGGTAGCCGCCGGCGCCAAGGCCGTGGTGTGCGCGTCCACGGGCAACACCTCCGCCTCCGCCGCGGCCTACGCGACGGCCGCCGGGCTCCAGTGCGCGGTGCTCGTGCCGGAAGGCAAGATCTCGATGGGCAAGCTGAGCCAGGCGATCGCGCACGGCGCCACGCTGCTGCAGGTCGACGGCAACTTCGACGACTGCCTGGACATCGCCCGCAAGCTGGGGGAGTCCTACCCGGTGTTCCTGGTCAACTCCGTGAACCCCGCCCGGATCGAAGGGCAGAAGACCGGCGCGTTCGAGGTTGTCGACCGCCTCGGCGACGCTCCTGACTTCCACGTGCTCCCGGTAGGGAACGCCGGCAACATCAGCGCGTACTGGAAGGGCTACAAGGAGTACTCCGCGCCGTTCGAGTCCGCCACCGCCGGCACGCTGCCCGCAGTCGCCACCAAGACTCCCGTCATGTGGGGATTCCAGGCCGCGGGCGCGGCACCGTTCGTCGCCGGGCATCCGATCACCGACCCCGACACCATCGCCACCGCCATCCGGATCGGCAATCCTGCCTCCTGGGAAACCGCCGTGGCCGCCCGGGATGAGTCCGGCGGCGTGATCGAGGCGGTGACGGACGAGGAAATCCTGTCCGCGCACCGCTGGCTGTCCGCCCGCGAAGGCGTCTTCGTGGAACCGGGTTCCGCTGCAGGCGTCGCCGGCCTGATCAAGAAGCACGCGGCCGGGGAAGTGCCCGCCGGCAAGACGATCGTCATCACGGTGACAGGTCACGGACTCAAGGACCCGCAGTGGGCCCTCCGTACCGAGGACGGCAGCGACGTGCAGCCGGTCAAGGTCTCCAACGACGTCGTCACGGTTGCTGCCGCCCTGGGACTGGAAGAAAAATAACCTTGGAAACCACCCTCAGACTCCCGGCCGACTCTGCTGCCGAAGCGCCGGCAGTTCCGGCCGGGCAGCTGGTGACCGTGCGGGTGCCGGCCACCAGCGCCAACCTGGGCCCCGGCTACGACAGCCTCGGGCTGGCCCTGTCGCTGCATGACACCCTGACGGTGGAGACCCTGGACAACGGCGAACTCGAGTTCGAGCTCAGCGGCGAAGGCGCGGATTCGCTGCCGCGCGACGCGAGCCACCTCGTGATCAGGGCCGTCACCGACGCCCTGGAGCGGCTCGGCTTCCGGCACCGGGGCCTGCGGATCACTGCGGAGAACATCAACCCGCATGGACGCGGCCTGGGGTCCTCGGCCTCGGCCGTGGTCGCGGCGGTCACCGCCGCGAATGCCCTGGTTCCGGAAGCATCCCAGCGGGGCAAGGACTGGATCCTGCAGCTCACCTCCGAAATGGAAGGCCACCCGGACAACGTCGCACCCGCCATATTCGGCGGACTGGCGCTGTCATGGCAGGACAGTGACCAGTACAGCAGCACGCGCGCAACCGTGGCGGACTCAGTCATTCCCGTCGTCGCCGTGCCGGACTTCGAGCTGTCCACCGAAGCCGCCCGCGCCCTGCTCCCCGCCTCGGTGGGCCACCACGCCGCGGCGATGAACTCGGGCCGGGCCGCCCTGCTGATCCACGCCCTGACGACGGAGCCGGAATTGCTGCTGCCCGGCACCGAGGACTACCTGCATCAGAGCTACCGGGCCCAGGCCATGCCGCCGAGCGCGGAGCTGATCGCCGCGCTGCGGCGCGCCGGGCACGCCGCCGTCGTCTCAGGGGCCGGCCCGACGGTGCTGGTTCTGGCCAACGGGGAGGCCGAAGCCCGCACGATCGTCGACTTCATCGGATCCCACACCGCCCGCAACACGCCGGAGGTGGGCTGGCGTGTGATGAAGCTGGCAGTGGACGTTGAAGGTGCTAAAGTGGAAGTGCACCGGCAGTAATCACGCAACTGTTCATAAGACCGCGTTGGCCAAGTTGCCTTTCTCATCTTTCACTGCGCAATATTTTCCGGTGCCACCTGCTTTCGGTCTGACGCAGGAATCAGCAGATTTTCTCTGCACCCCTGTAGTGTCAGCCCGGCGTTCCTTCTGTTCGGAGCGTGTCTGGTGTTGCAGTATCCGGCCCTGCTGGCCGATATCCATCCGGCAAGGCCGAAATCCCGGCTGCAGATCTGAACTGCAGCCCAGATCAAATCATCGCGTCCAGCTCCCAGTCTGGACGCCGTCGAGGGGGAAGGATCCTTCGTGACCGAAACCACTGAGCTGTCTTCAGCTGTGGAACCAACATCTTCTGCTGCCGAATCGGCAGCACCCGCCAAGAGCAGCGGCCTTGCTGGCCTCAAGCTCGCTCAGCTCCAGGCCCTCGCCAGCCAGCTGGGTATCTCCGGCGGTTCCCGCATGCGTAAGGGCGACCTGGTCACAGCCATTTCCGCCCACCGTGCCGGTACCCCAGTGAGCAAGGCTCCGGCCCGCGCCGCTGGAAAGGC
>JAODMV010000268.1 GCA_025464875.1 Arthrobacter sp.
CGTGCCCTCGCCGACGAGGCCGCCCGAAAGGCCCTGAAGCCGGTGTCCCGCAAGGCGCTGAAGAACGCCGCAAGGAAGGCTGCGCGGCGCTAACACCGCGGATGAGCGCCTGACACCGAACGACGGCGGCTGGCCGGCACTTCGCCGGGCGAGTGCGCCCCTCGGCGCTTTTCAGCTCCCTGTCGCGCTCAGGTGCTCCCGGCCGCGCGGTAGCGCTGGAGCACCTCCGGGGTAGGGCCTGCTTCCACCGATCTAGCTGCTCCGTTCTTCCACGACGGGAATGCACCGAGGAGCACTCCGGCCGCTTGGCGCGCGGCGCCGTCGGCCACGTACTCCCCGGGTTCGGGAACGGTCACGGGGAGTCCGAAGACCGCCGCGACGACGTGTTGTAGGGCCTCGGAGCGTGCTCCGCCGCCGACCAGGATGATGCGCCGCGCGCTGATGCCGAGGTCGGTGAGGGCCTTGAGCCCGTCGGCCAGGGAGCAGGCCACGCCCTCCACTGCTGCGCGGGCGAGGTTGGCCGGGGTGAAGTTTCCCAGCGTCATGCCGTGCAGTGATCCGGTAGCATCCGGAAGGTTGGGGGTACGTTCGCCCTCGAAGTAGGGAACAAGAACCAGCCCGGAGGCTCCCGCCGGTGCCGAAAGAGCCAGGCGCGACAGCTCGAAATGATCCACCCCGAGCAGGCGCGCGGTGGCGTCGAGGACGCGCGAGGCGTTCAGCGTGCAGGCCAGCGGAAGGAAGTAACCTGTGGCGTCGGCGAAACCGGCAACCAGGCCGGAAGGATCGGCGACGGGCCGGTCAGCGACGGCAAACACGGTACCCGACGTGCCGACGGAAACGACGACGTCGCCCAGGCCGGCGTTCACGCCGAGGGCGGCCGCGGCGTTATCGCCAGCACCGGCGCCGATCAAGGCACCGGCGGGTGTCTTCAGTTTCGAGTCCAACGGTCCCAGAACTTCCGGCAGCGCCGGCACGTGCCCCAGTGTCCTTTCGAGGACATCGGGGTGGTAGCCGCCGGTGGCGGGTGACCAGTATCCGGTGCCTGAGGCGTCGGAACGGTCGGTGTAGAGGGCTTCGATCCCGGCAGGGCCGCTGCCCGGGCCGAAGCCCGCCAGCCGCCAGCTGAGCCAGTCGTGCGGCAGGCACACCGCGGCCGTTCGGGCCGCATTTTCCGGTTCGCTGTCGGCGAGCCAGCGCAGCTTGGTCGCCGTGAGCGAGGCGACGGGGACCGTGCCTGTCGTCTCCGCCCAGTGCCGTCCACCGCCGGCCCCGGCTTCGCTGATCATGGCCTGCGCTGCTGCGGCGGAGCGGGTGTCGTTCCACAGCAAGGCAGGGCGGACCACTCCCCCGCCGGAGTCCAGACAGACCATGCCGTGCTGTTGCGCCCCGACGGAGATCGCCGCCACATCAGCGATCCCGCCCGCCATGTCGATGGCTCTTTGAAGGGCGGACCACCACGCCTCGGGGTCCACCTCCGTACCTTCGGGGTGTGGTGCCGAACCCTGCCGGAGCAGGGCGCCGGTTTCGGCGTCCCGGATGACGATCTTGCAGGACTGGGTGGAGCTGTCCACCCCGGCTACCAGGGGCATCGTTGCCTTCTTTCCGGTCGAGGATCTGTACAGGCTAGGAACGGGATTTCAGGGATTCCAGGGCGGCCCGGGCTCCACGGTCATGTAGGTCGTTCAGGGCCTGGGTGTAGGCGGTGACGAATTCTTCATTGTCGATGAGGTCGCCGAAGACCTCGCGGTTGGAGATGAAGGCCAGCGGTTCCTCGCGCTGCCGTGCCGCGGCGGCCATCAGCGGTTCTTTCAGCCGGTCGACGACGTCGATGGGGTTTCCCTGCTCGTCGAGGCCTTCGTCGTAGCGGGCCCAGCTGGCGACGATGGCGGCGGAGCGGTGGACCTCGCCGCCCTGTTCGAGGTTGAGGCGGATGACCGGCAGCAGCCATTTGGGGATCCGGTCTGAGCTTTCGGCGCACAGCCGGGCCAGGGTGTCCCGGATGTTCTCATTGGAGAATCGTTGGATGAGGGTGTGCTTGTACTCGTTGAGGTCGATTCCGGGGACGGGCTGGAGGGTGGGGGTGGCTTCCTTGTCCATGTAGTCGAGCAGGAACCCGGCGAACAGGGGGTCCTGGGCCACCTCGTGGGCGTAGCGGTAGCCGGCGAGGTAGCCGAAATAGCACATGCCCTGGTGGCTGGCGTTGAGCAGGCGCAGCTTCATCAGCTCGTAGGGTTCGACGTCCTCCACGAGCTGGACTCCGGCGTCTTCGAAGGGAGGGCGCCCGAGGCTGAAGTGGTCTTCGAGTACCCATTGCTCGAAGGGCTCGCACACCACCGGCCACGCGTCCTCCACGCCGAACTCCTCAGCGCTGGCCCTGCGGTCCTCATCGGTCGTGACGGGAGTGATCCGGTCCACCATGCTGTTCGGGAAGGGAACATTTTCCTCGATCCAGGCGCCAAGTTCAGGGTCCTTGAGGCGCGCAAAGGCGGTGAACATCTTGCGGGCGACGTCGCCGTTTCCCTGGATGTTGTCACACGACATCACCGTGAAGGGGGCCAGCCCGCGTTTCCGTCGTCGGGAGAGGGCTTCGGTGATGAGGCCGAAGGTCGTCCGCGGTGCGGCTCCTGCTTGGAGGTCGAGGAGCACGTCGGGGTTTTCGGCGTTGAAGTCGCCGGTGACGTGGTGGAAATTGTAGCCGCCCTCGGTGACGGTGAGTGAAACGATGCGGATGTCCTCGGATGCCATTTTCTCGATGACGGCCTCGGGGTCGTCGGGGGCGAAGAGGTACTCGATGATCGAGCCGATGACCCGACCTTCCCGGGTTCCGTCCGGGTTCTTCACCACGAGGGTGTAGAGGCAGTCCTGTTTGTCCATCACTTCCTTCATGCGGGCGTCACCGGGGAGGACCCCGACTCCGCAGATGGCCCAGTCGTGGGCTTGTCCGGCGTTCATCAACCGGTCGAGGTACATGGCCTGATGGGCGCGGTGGAATCCGCCCACGCCGAAGTGGACGATGCCGGCGGTCAGGCCGGAGCGGTCATAGCCGGGGGTAGCCAAAGATGCGGGGGCCGCGGCGGCTGTGGTGTTGTTGAGGGTTTGCATGGTTCAGCGCTCCGGTGCCGGTGATGGGGTGGGCAGCGGACCGAGTTCCGCCAACCGTGGTGGATTTGCACCCTCTCTGGTGCAGGTGATCGCCGCGGCGCGGTTGGCGTAGGCGGCGAGTGCGTGCAGCTGATCTAAGGTCAGGGTCTGCAGTCGTTGTCTGCCGCCGGCCCCGAGCGCTTCAAGTTGGGCGAGTCCGGAGATGAGCCCGGCCATGAAGGAGTCGCCGGCGCCCACGGTATCTGCGACGGTGATGGGTTCGGCTGGGATCTCCACCCGCCCCGTTCCGGAGAGGACGACCGGGCCGGAGGCCCCGCGCGTGAGGGCTACGATCGCGGGCCCGAGTTCCAGCCACGCCTGCAGGGTGTCGTCCGGGGTCCGCTCCGGGTAGAGCCAGGCCAGGTCTTCGTCGCTGGCTTTGACAATGTCGCTTGCCGCCACGAACACTTCCGCCTGCCGGCGTGCGGCGGCCGCATCGGGGCTGATTGCGGGCCGGCAGTTGGGGTCGTAACTGATAGTCGCGTGCTCCCGTGCGGCCTCCACCAGGACAAGAGTGGCCTGGTCGCCCGGTGGGAGCACGGTGGCGATTGATCCCGTGTGGACGTGGGTGGAACCTTCGACGGCGGCGAGGGCAGGCAGGGACGCCCCATTGATGGTCCAGGTGATGGAGAAGGTGTATTCGGCGGCACCGTCGTGACCCAGCGTGGCGAGGGCCTTTGATGTCGGCGTGGTTCCGCCGTTGATCACGTGCACGCCGTTCGTCTGCAGGTGTTCTTCGATCATGAGTCCGTACCGGTCTTCGGCGTAGTGGGTCACGAGGCTCGTCTGCAGGTCCAGGCGCGCGGCCCCAACGGCTACGTTGAGAGGGCTTCCGCCGGGGTGGGCCGGAGTTGCCGCGGGCCGGTGGGGGTCGCTGATGATGTCGACCAGAGATTCGCCAATGACCGTCAGGATGGTTTTTCCGACGGTGGGGCGGGGTTCGGTCTTGTGGTCATTTAGTTGCATGGCTGCTCCTTTGCAGTATTTCTTCGCGGTCAGGACCCGGGGATGCGCGTGTCCTCGATCATCTGGGCATTGACTTCGTCACTTCCGTGCGCCACGACGCCGAGCAGCGTGCCCGGCTGCCCGGCATCGCGGGCTTGCATCAGCGGCCCGGGTAGACGACAGCTTTGAGCTGTCCGGCCTGCTTGCCCGCTTTGAGTGCTTCTTCGGATTCGGCCAGGGCAAACTTACCGGTGACCAGGATGTCCAGGTCCACCTTGCCGTCGGCGATGAGCTGGATGGCCAGGGGCCAGGTGTTGGTGTAGCGGAACACGCCGGAGAGCCAGATTTCACGGTTCTGGATATAGGAGACGGGGAGCTCGACGTCGTCGGCCCCGAGTCCCACCAGGATGACTCTTCCGGCCGGGCCTACGGCTTTGATGCCGGAGCGGACGGCCTGCGGCGCGCCGGAGGCATCGATGAAGGCATCCACGTCCAGACCCTCGACACTGTCGGTCCTGGCGTTGAGCGCGTGGGTTGCGCCGTGTTCCAGGGCGAAGGCCAGGCGGTCCTCGGCGATGTCGCTGATGTAGATTTCGGTCGCCCCGAAGGCGCGGGCGGCCTGCGCGGCGATGATGCCGATCGGGCCGGCTCCGGCGATCAGCACACGGCTGCCGGGCTTGATGTCGGCGCGTTCGCAGGCCCAGAGCCCGACGGACAGCGGCTCGATCAGGGCGGCTGCCTCGTCGCTGACGCTGTCAGGGATGTCGTAGGCGAAGTCGGCCTGGATGGTCACGTATTCGGCGAAGGCGCCGTCGACCGGCGGGGTGGCATAGAACTCGATGTCGGGGCACAGGTTGTACCGTCCGGCCTTGCACTGCTTGCATTTGCGGCACGGGCGCTGGGGTTCCACAGCGACCCGCTGGCCGATGCGGCCAGGGTCAACGGCGCTTCCGACGGCGGCGATCCGTCCGGAAAGCTCGTGGCCGAGGATCAGCGGGTGGTCCACGACGTAGTCGCCGATCCGGCCGTGCTCGTAGTAATGGACGTCGCTGCCGCAGACGCCGACGGCGGCGACCTGCACCAGGACCTGATCGGCCTCGAGCTCCGGGACAGGCAGGGTTTCCACAACCATGTCACCCTGGCGCTTCAGGACGGCGGCGCGCATCGTTTCCGGCAGGTCCGGCTGTCCGAGCGTGTGGGACTGTGCGGTTGATGTTGTCATCGAAGTAATCCTCTGAAAATCGAAGGGGAAGGCTGGCTACTTGACGGCGCCGAGGGAGAGGCCCTGGACGAGTTTGTCCTGCGCGGCGAAGCCGGCGAACAGCACCGGGAGGGAGATCACGACGGCTGCTGCGCAGACCTTCGCGAGGAACAGGCCCTGGCCTGAGACGAAGCCGGTGAGGAAGACCGGGGCGGTGCCGGCCACGACGCCGGTGAGGACCCGGGCCAGGAGGAGTTCGTTCCAGCTGAAGATGAAGCAGATCAGGGCGGTGGCGGCGATGCCGGGCATCGCCACGGGGGCGATGACCTTCCGGAGCGTCAGCAGCAGGCTGGCGCCGTCGATCTGGGAAGCCTCCAGCATTTCCACCGGTACTTCGGCGAGGAAGGAGCGCATCATCCATACCGCGATCGGCAGATTCATCGAGGTGTACATCAGGATCAGGAACCAGATGTTGTCCAGTGCGCCGACGGTTCTGGCGAAGAGGTAGAGCGGCAGGATCGCAGCGACCACGGGCATCATCTTCGTGGAGAGGAAGAAGAACATGACGTCGGTCCACTTCTTCACCGGCCGGATGGACAGCGCGTAGGCGGCCGGGATGGCCAGGACCAGCACGAGCACGGTGGACAGGATCGAGGCGGTGGCGGAGTTAATCAGCGACGGCCACGGGCTCACGCCAGAACTTTCGCCGAAGAACTCCCTGTACGCGTCCAGGGTGAGGTTCGCGGCGATGGAGGGCGGGTTGGTGGCGGCGTCGTTTTCCGAGTGGAACGAGGTCAGGATCATCCAGAGGACGGGGGTGGCGAACAGCAGGGCCAGCAGCCAGGCCGCGATCCCGGCGGCGGTGTTGTTGCGGGTGGGGTCCATGCGCGTCTTGCCGCGGCGCCGTGGGCCGGCATTGAGAGCGGTCGGGCCGGGCACTGATGCCCGGGGCTCGGCCGGGGTGAGGGTGCTCATCGTGCTTCCTCCTTGAAGATTGAGAATACGGTGCGGAGTGCGAAGGTGGCCACGATGATGGTGCCGATGACCACCACGACGCCGGCGGCGGACGCCACGCCATATTCATTGGCGAAGTAGAACGTCTGGTAGATGGCGTAGGGCAGGTTGGCCGTGCCCAGGCCGCCGGAGGTGAGGGTGAAGACGGAGTCGAAGTTCTGCACGATGTAGATCGCTCCCAGCAGGCCGCCGAGTTCCAGGTACTGGCGCAGGTGCGGCAGGGTGAGGTGGCGGAAGATGTCCCACGGGCTCGCACCGTCCATCTGCGCGGCCTCGACGGTGTCCATCGGCCGGGACTGCAGCCCGGCGAGCAGGATGAGCATCATGAACGGCGTCCACTGCCAGACCAGAGAGACGATCACGGCCATCAGCGGAGCCTGCGACAGGAGATCGGGCTGGGGCGGATTATCGCTGCCGAAGAGCGACCAGATCCAGGTCAGGGTGCCGTTGACCAGGCCGTACACGGGGTTGAGGATCGCATGCTTCCAGATCAGGGCCGCGGCAACCGGCACCACCAGGAACGGGGCGATCAGCAGCGTCCGGGCCAAGCCGCGGCCGATGAACTTCTTGTCCAGGAGCAGGGCCAGACCCAGACCGATGACCAGGCTGGCCAGGACCACGGAGACGGTGAGGATGATCGTGGTGAAGATCGCCTGGCGCAGGTCGGGGTCGGTGAGGACTGTGACGTAGTTGTCGAAGCCGGCGAATGCCGTCTTGTCCGGGCTCAGGCTGTTCCAGCTCAGGAACGAAATGATCAGTGTCACCACGAACGGAAGCTGGGTGACGATGATGAGGAAGATCAAGGCCGGAAGCAGCGGTGCACGCCGCGCCCAGGCCAGAGCGCGTTCCCGCGACTTGGCGTTTTTGGAAGGTTTGGCTGCACTGGTCCCGGGGCGGGAGATGCGCGCCGTTGCGGTAGTCATGATGTTCTCCTGCGGTTCGGTTGTTGCTACTTGTACTTATTGCCGACTTTTTGTGCGGCTTCCTGGCCCTTGGCCAGCGCCTCGGCGACAGAGCCCTGGCCCGCGATGACGGAGCTGACACCCTGGGACACGTTGGTGCCCAGGGCAGCGAACTCGGGGATGCCGACGAACTGGATGCCGTCGGCCGGCCGCGGCTGGACACCGGGGTCCTTCGGATCGGCGTTCTCGATGGCGAAGCGTTCCGCCTCGAAGAACGGCGCGGCCTTCTGGAACTCGGCGTTCTCGTAGGTGGAGATGCGCTTGCCGGACGGTACCTTGGCCCAGCCGAGCCTGGACGCGACCAGTTCCTCATACTTCCTCGAACTGGCCCAGGCGACGAACTTCCCGGCCGCATCCTGCTTCTTGGACGCCGCCTGCACAGCCCAGGACCAGGTCCACAGCCAGCCCGAGGACTTGGTGTCCTTCACCGGGGCCTGGGCGTAGCCGATCTTGCCCTTCACCGGGGACGCATCGGCTTCCAAAGCGCCGGCTGCGGAGGTGGCGTCGTACCACATGGCGACCTTGCCCTGGCTCATGTTGTTCAGGCATTCGGTGAACCCGGCCTGCGCCGCCCCCGCTTCACCGTGCTCGCGCACCAGCTTGGTGTAAAACTCGACCGCTGCGGTGAATTCCGGCGCGTTGACCTTTGCGTTCCAGTCCTTGTCGAACCAGGTTCCGCCGAAGGTGTTGACCACCGTGGTCAGCGGCGCGAAGACCTGGCCCCAGCCGGGCTGGCCGCGCAGGCAGATGCCCTTCATGCCCGGCGCTGCGCCGTCTGCCCGGGCGGCCAGGGCCGCGACTTCATCCCAGGTGGGCTTCTCCGGCATCGTCAGGCCCTTGGCATCCAAAATGTCTTTCCGGTACATCAGGAAGGAGGATTCGCCGTAAAACGGTTCGCCGTAGAGCTTCCCGTCCTCACCCGTCAGCGACGCCGTATACGCCGGCAGGATGTCCGCCTGGTTGAACTCGGCATCCGCGGCCACATGGTCCAGGGGTGCCAGCCAGCCATTGGCGGAATAGAACGGGATCTCATAGTTGGACAGCGACGCGACGTCGTACTGGCCGGCCTGGCTCGAGAACTCCTGGCTGATCTTGGCCCGGACATCATTCTCGGGCAGGATCGTGTAGTTGACCTTGATGCCGGTTTCCTTGGTGAAGTTATCCGCAGTGAGCCGCTGCAGATCCTCCATCTGCGGGTTGTTCACCATCAGGACATTGACGCTGTTCGGGTCTCCTGCTGAATTGCCTCCGCCGGCACCTGCACAGGCCGAGGCACTGAGGGCCACGCACAGGGCACCTGCCGCCAATGAGGCGACGCGTATTTTTGCGCGCATTAAAGGACTCCTTTGTTCTTCAGGGTGTGCAATTTTGTCTTCATTGTCTGCACTGCTACCCCACTCCGACTGCCGTGTCGGGGTGCGGGGCCGAAAGCGGGACGCGGGCTCGAAGCCGAGGTGCCTCGCTGATGTTCCTCAAGATTAGGCCTGTGGTACAAGGCACAACTAGCGCCGTGGTTGCCAATTTCTGATACAAATTTTCCTGAACGATGCTCCTGGTAGGCGCTAATCTGGGGGGAAAGGAACCCCAGTTGTATCCAGCTTTCATAAAAGCTTTCATCAAAGGGAACGTAGGGAGCACCACTATGAGCGCGACGGACCCGGGCGACGGCGCAGCGGCAAGGCTTGCCGAGAGGCTGCTGGGCATGCGCGCCAACCGTGAGGTCATCCCGGAAGACCCGAACCATTCAGTCCGGTGGCACGAGCATGACTATCCCAGCCCGCTGGCACGCTGGAACTACCATCCCGAATACGAGCTGCACCTGATCCGGAAAGGCACCGGCAAATTCATCGTGGGAGACCACATCGGCACGTTCGAGGCCGGACACGTAGCTTTGGTGGGATCCGGGCTTCCACACGACTGGGTCAGCGACCTCGAGCCCGGAGCAGTCCTCGAGGGCAGGGACGCCCTCATCCAGTTCGACGGGAAATGGGTGGAAAAAGCAGCCTCGATTGTCCCGGAAATGGCCGAGGTCAAGCCCCTGCTGGAACAGTCCGCACGCGGGATCGAGTTCCTGGGACGGTCAGCCGAGGCCGCAGCCGCATCCATCGAGGCGATGGGCGTCTCCACCGGCTTGGAACGGCTCCACCACCTCTTTGAGGTGTTCGCGGTTCTTGTGCGTGCGCCCCAGGACGAGCGGCGTTACCTTGCCGACGAATGGTTCAGGCCCCAGCTGGACGGCCAGGCCGCGGCCGTGGTGGACATCGTCCTCGAGTACGTGTTCAGCAATCATGCCGGCAGCGTCAGAATGTCCGAGGCGGCGGCCCTGGTGGGAATGTCCGAGCCGACATTCTCGAAGTACTTCAAACGCGCCACCGGCCAGAACTTCAGTGATCTGGTGCGCAAGCTCCGTCTGGCCCATGCGCGACGCCTGCTGGAACGCAGCGACAAGGCCGTCTCGGACATTTGCTATGAAGTGGGTTTCTCGAACCTGTCGAATTTCAACCGGCATTTCCTCAACGACGCAGGTGAAACTCCACGGCACTACCGCCAACGAGTACAGGCCTGACGGTCCTGGCCGCGTCATTGGCCGGGCTTCCTGTTTCCCCGGCATCGTCACGACGCATGGGACGATCCTCTTCCTCCACACTGCGAGATGTGAGTTATGTCAGTTGATGTCGAAGACGTGCGCAGGCAGACCCGGGGTGTCCTGGGCGTGATCCAT